>JBAXUJ010000006.1:0-19041 GCA_037129735.1 Opitutia bacterium
TCCGATAACGGTGGCTTACCTTACGTCGTTAACCCTCTCCGCGGCAGCAAGGGTCTACTCTACGAAGGCGGAATCCGCGTCCCCGGCGCCATCTCCTGGCCTGGTGTCATCCCTGCCGGCAAAAGCTTCGACGAACCCGTCGCGAGTATCGACTTCATGCCTACCATCCTCGAAGCCACCGGTACGCCCTTACCCAAGAACCAACCCACCGATGGCATTAGTCTGTTAAGTCAGGTCAAAACTGGCGCCTCGCTCAAACGCAACGCACTCTATTGGCACTTCCCCTGTTATATCGGCAAAGGAGAACCCATGAGTCTCCTACGTTCGGGTGACTACAAACTCATCCAGAAATTCGCTGGCCCGACCTTCGAGCTCTATAACGTAAAGAAGGATCCCAGCGAAGAAACCGATTTGGCGAAAACCGAACCTGCAAAACTTGAGGAACTTAAAAAACTCCTATTCGCATGGCAGAAAGAAACCGGAGCATTCTTAGCAGATCAAAAAAATCCTGCCTACGACCCCACCGCCAAAGAACCCCGCGGTAATAATAAAAAGAAAAAATAAGGTGGTGATATATTAATTGGGTAGGGGCGGCACTGCGTGCCGTCCTTAACTACCCCTTGTCACCGTGTCACCTTGCCCACATGTCCCCTCAACTCACAACTTCTTCAAAATTTCCTTCACCCTAGCCTGCGCTCCTTCAATTTTTGTCCCCAGCAACTCAAGCGAGCTCTTTAATTTCAAAACATCAATTTCACTGTCCATCAACGTCAATGGATCCACACCCCTGAGACAGAGTTGATCGTAAACCACATCGAGACATTCCCGATAGCGCACACCTAAGACTGGATGTTGCATATAAGCCACCGCTTCAGCCTCATCAGTAATACCATAATGATTTGATTTATCGGATAAACCTAGCCCACGCATCTGTGGAAAAATCCACCACATCCAGTGTGTTCTCTTCGCCCCCGCCTTCAATTCAGCTAGAGCCTTCGCATATGAATTCTCCTGCACCTTAACAAATCTCTCTAACGACTCACCCATACAAAACTTCATCAATGATGGGCTTCAGCTCTTGAGCTCGACGCTTTTCATCATCATTCCACCAACCGCCACTTACACCCTGCGCAAAGGCCTCGGCATCATTCGCGGCAATACGCGCATTACGCTTATCTCCTTTAATGTGATAGTAAACGGCCTGGCGAACGCAGATTTCGAGATTAACTAAGTTTTCTTTCTTACCACCAGTGAGATTTCTACCCAAAGCATGGGCGGTGAATAATAAACCCGGGGCACTCATCCAACCAAAGGCCCCAGTGATCAACGACGCCTTAGTTAGTCTCTTAGTGGCACATTCCTCACAAAATACACCCCAGATATTAGTTTTGTAAGAACCAACAAGATAACTCACCACTTGTGTGTAGAGAATATGACGTAATTTGGGAGAAACGCAGTTACAATCTGCACAATGATAAGGCTCAACCGTGGGCGAACTTTCATAACTATTAGGACGAGCTGACTGCGATCGTGACGCCGATTGCACCGGCGAGCCCGATTGATCATAATTCCTTCTTTGCAATGGATCAGATAAAACAGAATACGCTTCGTTAATAGCCTGGAATATCGCTGTTGTATCCTGACCCTTATTTAAATCCGGATGACAACGCTTAGCCAAATTTCGGTAAGCCAATTTAATCTCCTCCTGGGAGGCAGAAGAAGAAACACCTAAACGTTTATAATACCCGCGCGGATCAGCACTCATCGAATATCAATAATTCTTATCGGCTCTTTGGATCTTCGCCGTACTGATTAGGACCTTTATCTCCTTCGGCAAAAGCCATCCATAAACCATAAAAAGGTATTAGCTGAAAGAATCCGGAGTTACCACGATCATGACAGCGCTTGGCATTTTGCGCCAACTTAAACCAAAAGAGAGGAATAAAACCTAAAAGGAAAATATCGGATGAGGAACAGAGTCCTGCAACAATCCCAATGCTGATAAGAAATATAAAAATACCAGCCCAGTATTCTGATCTTCGAATTCTTCCTGCAAATGAAAAAGGTTCTTTAAACATAGTATTTTTTGGTTGGTCTCATCTTACGATTCCCACCAATTCGTGACAAACTATTTATTATAAAATATTAGTATAATTTTTACCTCTTTAGTTACCCTTGTTACCGTGTCACCTTGCCAACGTGTCCCCTCGAGCAATTTATTTCTTTAGGAGCGGGATAATGCTATCCGAGACGGCTTTGCCGAGGTAGTCGTAGCCTTCTTCCTTAAAGTGGACGTCTTTGACGTTTTGGTATTCCGCAAGCTTGGGGGTGATGGCCGTAAATAGGTCATCCACAGGTACATCATTCTTTTTCATGATCTCCGTGGCAGCTTGATTGCGCTCAACCACCGCAATCGCAGGATTCTGCTTCTTGGTAAGATCTTCCTGTATAGGCGTAGTTGTCGCAAAAACGACTTTCGCGCCGGTCGCCTTGAGTCGACCAACAATCACTTCGAGATTCTTCAAATAGGTGTCCATAGGGATGGATTTTTGAACGTCGTGAATTCCAAAATTAAAGTGAATCACATCCCACTTACCCTGACCTAACCAAATATCTAATTTCTCAACACCATTAACCGATGAACCACAATTAGTAGGTGCACGATGAACATTAGCCTTACCAGCAAGTTGTTTGCGAACGGCTAAAGTGTAGCCGCGTGAAATGGAATCACCAATGAGCAAAACACGAGGCAAGGCTGGATCGTCTTTAACGAAATCCCACGCCGTAGATTTACCCGCTAACTTGTCGCGCTTGTGATACGGGAGATAAAAGGAACCGAGGTTCGCTTGGAGAACTTTTTCCCAAGCCTGTTCATCAGGAGTGAGCGTTGCGACTAATGCCTGATATTTCTCTTCGAGGATTGCGGCCTGTTTGGCTTTCTTCGCGAGCTCCTCTGGAGTTGGAACTTTCTTTGTTTCGGTAGGAACATCTAAGGCAGCTGTGGTCACCGGAGCTGCGGGCTGAGTTTGGGCAAAGACAGCAGAGGCACCAAAAAGTAAGGTAAGGAAATAACGCATTGAATGATGGGGTATTTCAAAATTTGCGTAACCAAACCCAAAGACAACCCCAATTAACCTGGGTACATACCCCTGAGGCATTTCCTGAAGGGGTCAGACACCATTAAGGGTGTCTGACCCCTTTTTTCCGGTCTGGGTGGGTCACTTGACAACCCCACACCCCATTTTGGATAAGGCGAGAGTATGAAACATATCATCAAGCTTCCTCTCTATATTCTGATCGCGACCTTCATCATAATTTTTGAGGTCACCATCGATACAGCTTGGGCAGTCCGCTGCTTCCTCGTCGGCAGGAACGATTAATCCAATTTGAGGGGACAAGTGGGCAAGGCGACAGGGGGAAACGGGGACATTAAGGACGCGACGCAGTCGCGCCCCTACCCTTAGCCTGAGTATTTCAACTAGGCTATTTTCTGAAAGGGTCAGACACCATCAGCGTAGTCTGACCCTGTTTAAGGGGTCAGGCACCATCAGCGTAGTCTGACCCCTTTTTTAGAAATCGAAATTATAGTGTTCGGTGACGAGGCCGATGACGAGCTGGGTTTCTTCGAGGTCCCATTTGAAGTGGACCGACAGCACTAATTCGCCGTCGCCACTTTTAACCTGCACAACCTGATCGAGAAATACTTTCTCATCTTTAAACAAAATAGTCTTACAATACGCCGGCTTAGCTTTGTATCGATTCAAGGCCATGCGATACTTTTCGCTACTCCGTGGACAGTGCATTAACGCAATACGTACAGGAATAGTTTCCCCAATGGCCAGAGAGAGCTCACTAAAATCCTGGAAACCACATTCACGCGCTGACTCAATCGCCGACTCAGTCACGAAAATGCTCGGATCGTAAGTCTGCTTCTGTTGAAGTCTTTCAAAGTACTTCGCAGTGCTTTCACAAAAGTCCATCATGTCTTGTTTAGACTCAGTACCCTTGTGCTCCACCAAAGCGGATCCAAGTTTGTTGACCAAGTATTGTACCAATTCTTTGTCACCTAATCGGTAATCAATCATTACCAAATCAATATTATCCATCCTACATTGATTAATAACAATCATGCCCGCTTGATTAAATCCGTGAATCTGGAATTGGCTAGCTAAGCGGCCGGTGGTGAATGACCCCGTAAAGCCGGGATCGCCTCCGACAAACGACTCAATGAGCGAGCGAATCACGGAAGGCTTAAGCTTCGTGATATAAATATTATTATCGAGGGTGAGTTCTTTAGATTTTTGTGAGTAGTAGGACATAAGATTCCGTCCAGAACCCTGGTTGCGATTCCAATAAGCCCATACACTCCGCTGTCGGAGCGAATTAAGCCCATTGAATACCCACGAACTTACTTAAAAGTTTCGCAGTGAAATCACAGCAGAAGTTATGTAATGACGGGTAATTAGTTAGCGGTGTCGTGGGACTGGTTGACGTGGCGCTTGGTACTAATCACGTCCATGACACTAGAAATTCCTGCCCTGCTGACAAGAAAAATACCTTAAAATCGGATGTAAAAAACTACTCCCTTTTGAGGGCTTCTTCGACGCCGTTACTGACGACCATATATAAGGCATAGCGGGCGCGGGACATCCCCACGTAGGCCTTCCGTCGATCGCGCACGGAGTCTAATTTATCAAAGTCGGTCAGGACCACGGCGTGTGACTCCATGCCTTTAAATTTATACACCGTGGAGCATCGAATCGTCCCGCTCTCGTAAGGTTTCATCGGGTCATACGGTATCAATTTAAGTCCCGCGACCATGTCCTTATCTTTGTAAGACTCTCGACCGGCACCATGCATGCTTATGATCACAACATCTTTGGGGTCAAAATCCTTGAGAACTACTTTTTGTATCAACGCATCTAGCATAGCGAACTCCTTCCCTTCTTTCAAAGGTACGGTAGCGATAGCTGGACCATAAATACGCGACGATTGTTTAACGGTCTGACCCATCACCTTGGCGACCTTCTGTGCAATCTGTTCAGTGTTACGCCAGTTATTATCCAGTTTCGCAAACGGAGCTTCATCTAATATTTCCAATAATTCAACGTGGTCGTGGAGTGGAGGCTTAGTGGGTTCAGGATTTAAATACTGATCAAGATCTTCAAACCATCTCCAACGTCCGCGCTTCAATCCACCCTTCAATAAAGTATCCATCAACAACAGCATATCGCCGTCATCACGGAAATCTTGCCCTTCATCGACGACCAATAAATCGTATTTATCGTCCTGGGAAATTTTCTTCGCGGCCACCAAAGCTAGGCGAACACGTTGTGCGTAATATTCAGGATTCGTCTCACGTTGATCACCCGGCGACCCAATAAGAGTATCGCAAAATGTGTAGAAAGATCCGGCGGTTACAGTGCTGAGACTCTCGCGCTGAACGACATCATAAAGAAAACCTCCAAGATAACGGTTAAAACAGATTAAACCTATTTTAAGCTGCGGTGACTTTTGTAATTCGCGGCGGCACATTTCCATCGCCAATAAAGTTTTACCTGAGCCTGGGCCGCCCGTGACACGAAGACGTTTATTCTCCGTGACCATGTCGAGGGCGTGTAATTGCGATGCGGAAAGACGGATCAACTCAATGTCCATTTCATCGGCCGTGAGATTTGCCGTGAGACGGAAATCGGGACGCAACTTTTGGGCGACAGCAACGAGTTGCTCGGAGGTCAGAGGCTCTGGTAATTTCTTTTCGGGAAATCTTTTGAGATAACGTTCAGCGGCATCGTCCAATAATCGTTCACAAATTTCAGCAAAATCTGATTGAGCTAATTCCTTGCGATCGACAATGCGACCCAGCGCGACTTCGATGGTTTCGACATTAAAATCAACATCGGGGAAAACAACTGCCTGGTCGAAGACCATACCACCTTCGGGTGATTCTTTTCCAAAAATTCTAGTAAGGTAATCTCGGATTTCGTAAGAGTTGTCGCGAGACTGATAGAATGGCGGGGTCATTTTTTCGTAGCGTGAACCGCGCTCACGCATCCATTTGCCACTTTCGCAGACGATTTGACCGCCTTTGACTTCGAGCACTAAGCGACCACGCGGGTGGAGTATCACGAAGTCAGCTTCGGAATCGAACACACCGTTTTGACGTGGAATTTCTAAACACGGAATAACAATGTACTCATCGGGTAGCTCGAAACGCAAACGCTCCAAGATGTCGCTTTCCGATTTCTCGTACTGTGCGGTGTGCAATCGATCCGGAATGCATCGTGCCATATCGCATCCCTTATGTAACTCGACCCACCCGCTGGCAAGCCCGACCCTACCTTGTGAGAAGATTGTCTAAAATCGGAACTTGCCGCTGGGAGGTTGCTCCAAGTCTTAGAAATCTTATGATACATTAAATCTCCTAAAAATTATTTTACATATTCTACAATAATTTGCATTTAGCGTAAACCTGTGCATACTGGTATTATGGCAATAAAAGTAGCACGGGGCGGAAAGGTCATTGGAGAGTACGAACTCAAAGAAATACCTTGGCGCGTAGAGCAAGGTGTACTCATGGACACCGATTACTACTGGATGGCAGGAATGCCCGATTGGAGACCCCTGACCGATTTGCTTAAGAAGCCCCAGATGAACTCCGAAGCTGCTTCGGGTGGTGGATTCTGGAATGCGTTGACCTTCGGCCTCTTTGCTGGGCTATTTTCGTCGAGTTTACGTGGCGATGACGGTGATCAAGGAGGATTCTTTAGTCCTAAACCCGGCCCGATGGACCTAGAAGAGGATGACGAAGAAACCAATGAGCGTCTGGAGGACATCGCCCAGGACGAGCGTGAGCTCATGGCTGATGACGACAGCGGAGACAGCGACTACGACGGGGACGCGTAATTGAAATTAACTCAGTCGGTCTTTTAATCCAGAGGCTCTGAGAACCCCTTTAGCGCAGGCGTCTTGGAATACCTTAGTGTCTGCGAATATTGTTAAATCCTTTTTAGCTCTTGTGATACCCGTGTAGAGAAGTTGGCGGTTAAGGAAGTCCTCACGTAAACTTGACCCCAAAACAATGAAGGCATGCTCATACTCTGAGCCCTGTGCTTTGTGTATCGTCGAAGCAAATGCGAGACTGTATCCGGGTAGTCTGCTAAGGTCGTAACCTGCTGCATGATTAGAAAAGTAAACTAAGCCATCAACCTTAACACCCACATCACCGTTAGAAAGACCCGTACCCTGGCGGTCGTTTTTAGTTACCATAATGAGGGCACCATCACCCGGCGGACTTATTTTAATATCAAAACTTTCGGCGATTTTAGCAGACAACGTTTCCGCACCTAATTCTCCGCGAACGTGAGAACAAAGTACACGCACTTTATTCACTAATTTCAGAGCTTCAGCGTAATCACCCTTTTGACACAGTTTAACTAGGTCAGAAAACTCGACGACGGCCCGTTCAACTATCTTTTTAGGGTCGGGCTGATTTAATTCAACACCCACATTTTGTGAACCTAAAAGCACCTGGCCTGCGATTTCCATGATACCTTTACCTGAACGAAGTTGCTGAACAAGTTTAACTTTATTTTTTTCTAAATGGGGAGCTTCGCAAAGATCAGCTAGGACTGAACCAACATCAACAGAAGGTAACTGATTAGGATCACCCACGAGTACAAGTTTACAATCAAGGGGAAGTTTTTCGATGACTTCATTAAAAAGCATCAAATCAACCATGGATGACTCATCGATAATCAATAGTTTAATATCATCAAAAGCCTCAGGCTCATACAACAGAGAGTGAATCGTCTGAGCCTTATTAAGTTCTTTGAATTTTTCGTTATCAGCAAATGACTGCATTCCATCAGAAATTCTTCTTGAGGCACGCCCAGTTGGGGCAACTAATCTAATTTGCGTTGGTGATAACTCTCCGACTTCAACACAGTATTTGAGTATTGATTTCAAAGTGTGGGTTTTTCCTGTACCAGGACCACCTGTCAGAATAATAAAATCAAATCGAGCAATACGATGGAGCGCCTCACGCTGTTCTTCGTTTAAAGAATCCTGATCTGCGATTTTTTTTATTGGGTCAGACTTCCAGTGTTTATCTGATTCGAGCTCAACTGCTTTATCTTTTATCTTATTCGCTAAATTTTGCTCCATCTCATCCATGTGACGGAGATATAAAAGATTTCCGCTAGAAAATTCCTGCAGAACCAAAGGGGTGACTTCTACTTTGTCATTAGCTTTACTGATAATCTTATCATCAGAAATCACTTTAGAATCTAGACATGCGCAAGATTGGCCATTGAGAATGGCAGCATAGGCGGACTTTACCCACGCAAATGAGGGATGACTCTCTTGTTCACCCAGCGCTTTCATTAGACCCACTGCCAATTCATATGCGTCAATTTCTTCCTGTTTTATTATTGGTCGAGTCATGAAATTGAGGAATTGGGCTGAAGGATGGAACGAAGGTTTCGAATAAACTGTTCGGATGGACGATGGAAGAATGCACCATTTTTAGCATCTGGATGGGTACCGAATCCGCGCAAGTAAACGTAATACACTCCGCCAAAATCACGTTCATAATTCCATTTATCGCCAAGACATTGTCTCAGGTGTGCATCCAATGCGACAGTGTATAATGAGAACTGGAGATGATAACGTTCTTTGGCGATACTTTTAGAGATACGTTCGGGCAGATAATCTGCAGAAGACTCGCCGATGAAATTAGATTTCCAGTCGATAATATAATAACGCCCGTCGTGAGCAAAAATGAAGTCAACCGATCCTGTAACTAAACCGTCCAACGGATTATTACGATCCCAAGATAGTCCAAGTGTCGCCAAGTCAGGTTGTTTTGCCTGTGTAAATTCTTTGCTAAAAGCATCATCGAGCTGAGGGAAAGTTTTATTATCAATCGAAGCAGCGAAACAAAAACGCACTTCAGCTAATTGAGTATTTAAATCCAAATCAGAAAGTGAGAATGCCTTCCCATCGTGACTCTGGAAGGATTGTTTTAACCAAATAAGTGTAGAGTCAGTAAGTTGATTGACCGTTTTTTCAAACTCAGGATCCGTATCCGAAACCAAACCAGAACTACCCAGTAATCGTGCGACTAAATCTTTTAGGTATGTTCGATTTTTTACTGCTAATTTGAAATCTAGCAGCTCCATTAATTTGTGGAGAAGATTACCGAGTAAATTTCCTTTCAAGTTATCCGGAATAAGCAAACTCACTGCTTCGGCCGACTCTTCAGGATCTTCAAAGCCAGAACCCGAAGGCGGAGCGTCATGCTTACCTTTAGATAAGCCTGAATAACTTGTTACACCATAGGCCAATGAGAGACGCTGAGGAATCTGCCCCAGCTGTGGAATAAATAGTGGTGACGGTATTGGCTTAGCTAAGTCGTTATCTACACCCAGAGGAACAAGGGGTAATACATATTCTTTAATGTCGCTTGTTAGTTTTTGAAAAATGAGGGATGGATCTAAACCCACGTCATCTAAAACTTCAGAGAATCCACCAGGTTCACCCACCACTCCTTTTTTATTAGGAGTTGGCTTTTCTACGCCCATCCAAACAAATCGATGTCTTGCTCGTGTCAGTGCAACATAAAGTAAACGTGCATCTTCCTGGCGCTGTTGTCGTTCCAACTGTCGCTTAACAGCCTCGTCACCTGAGTAAACTTTTGCCTCTCCATGATCTAAACGCAGTAGGGTACCCTGCTTAATGGCTGTTTTCTTGTATTGGAATGATTTAGCCAGAATAACCGCATTATACTCTAGGCCCTTCGACTTGTGAATCGTACGAACCAGAATTCGAGAATTTGCTAAATCGGCACGGATACATTCTTCCTCAGATGCCTCTGCCTCTTCCATTTCTCCATCACTCTCAGAACGCGCGCGTGCGGAAAGATGATCAAAGAGCTGCTCGGGCGTCCAATGTAAGGTGCGATTACGCGTGATAAGCAATTCACCAATGTGAGATAAATCCATCAACGCACGGTGACGGAATTGACACTGACCGAGACCTTCAATGATCGAGTTTAGATTCTTGCCTGGTGATTGATGGGTCAAAGTTTCCCACGCCAGTGCAAAACCATGCTTACGCCAAAGTGTAAGACATTTATTTAACCATGCCGCGATTATATTATCTGTTTCATCATTAAGTTCAGCCGACTCACCAAACAAACGAGGCCGAGACAAAAGTAATGCCTTACGATTACCGGCGTGTGATGGTTTTAAGACTGCGCGTAGCAATAATTGAACCTGAAAAGCTGTGGTAGTTTCAAAAACTGACTGACGAGATTCCAGAGAGGCACCCTGTCCTGCCGCAATTAAAGCACGGTAAATCTTATCAGCGTATGAATTACTACGTACCAGAATTCCTACTTCCGCAGGCTCTGCACCATCACCTAAAAAACCAATTGAGCCGTCACGACGTATGTTTTCTTTATCCATTTGTCGAAGCAGTCGCATCGCCTCACGAGCAACCGCCGCCGGCTTGTCCGAATGAACGACTTCGAAGGGAGTTGAGCCCATTTCTGCAATTTTACCCGCGATTCCACCCGCTAGATCGTAAGTGATTTCAGAAGTACCAAAAAAATCTTTATGATTAAATAGCAGATTAAATGCTTCAATCATTCTCAAAGAAGAACGATAATTATCAGGCAAGGTTTGCACTGTATCTGCCTCTTTAATGGCATTGCAATAAGTACGAACATCAGCTCCACGGAATCCATAAATCGATTGTTTTGGATCACCAACCATTAATAAAAGATGCTTACCCGTTGCTGCAGCGGGACCGAATAATCGATTAAATATGTACCACTGGCTTGAATCCGTATCCTGTGATTCATCAATCAAGCAGGCACGAAAATCCTTTTGTAAAAATTCGGAGAGTTTTGGACCTTTAACCGAATCCTGAAGAGCGTATTTTAAACGATTAATTAAATAGTCAAAAGTGACATAGGGTGCGGATTGTAATCTCTCACTTACATATTCACGCAATCCTTCCAAGCTGGGGTCGATTTCAGCATCAGGACACATCACTAGGGCTTTTGCTGCTGACTCAACAGTACTTAATTTTAATTTTGAATCATGTTTAGTGCGATACCAGTCAGCTGCGATTTCTGACATTAACTGTGTTCCATCCTGTGGTTCGCCAATCGACGGAGGGAAGCCGCAATTAACAGCATGGTCACTATAGGCACGCCAACAAAAACCGTGGATCGTAGTTACCTGCATGGTACCAATTTCATCGAGAGCTCTTTGCACACGGCGTGTGTTACCAGGTTTTAACATGATTTGGGCCAAATCACCCTTCGGCTTAGGTCGAAGAGCTTCCTCTAAAATAGTCCGCAAACGTTGACGCATCTCAAGTGCAGCTGCTTCCGTGAAAGTCACTAGAAGAATTTCACGAATGGGCAAAGGGTCATGCTCACGGGTCAAGAGGCGTAGAACAATTCTGACGAGATTATAGGTTTTTCCTGAACCAGCGCCGGCTTCAATCACTCGAAAACCTGGATTAAGATTAAAGTCTAATAAATTAAAACGTTCACGACTCATGAAGGGTCCTCCTTTTTCCTAGGTGACTTTTTGTTTAACTTCGATGAATCCGATTTTTTATTTGCTCGCTCAATTTTAGCATGATTTTTTCTCTCTTTTTCTTCTTCGTTAGCTTCTATTTGTTCTTTTTGCTCCTCCAAAGAAATTCTGGCGTACTTTGGAATGTCTCTATTTGTTAAACGTCTTATTTCAGAAGAAAAGAGCTCGTTTATATTATTAATCATTACTTCGAAATTATATTCTTCCGGAATTAAAATACGTGCACGAGGGTCATCAGCATCACCCCGTCCCTGCTCTGGTTTACGCAAGTCATCATCACTGATTTTAATGGGCTTCCTTTTATCGGGGTCTTTAAATACTTGATCCAAGCCTTTGTAAAAAGTTACAGGCATAAGCGGAGTTGTTTCATCAATCACACGATCCATCAGCTTGAGTACTTTTTGACAAAAACTATCTAACTCGTTCACGGGTAAGTCTAAGTAATTCACCGTTGCTTTGATGTCTAAAGACTTTTCCCCTTCAATCGCTTCATTAATATCACTGGCACTATGGGGAACAATACCGACAACAAAAAGTCGATTTATTGGGCGGCCCAAGTGTTGAGCAATTGCTGGTAAACACATAATCCATCGGTAAGGATGTTTATAAACACTAAAATAACCTAAACAGGCAACGCCGACAGTATTACCGTGAGCAAAGAGTCGAAACTGATCCGTCTTAAATGGGAGTAGCTCGCACGCATTAAGTTCTTTTAATTTTAAAGGCTCACTATCAGGTTTGGGTGCAAGATTTTTACAAAGTTCCTCTAACATCAAATTTTCACCCTCTTCTGCAGTTTCAACAAGGATATCAAATAATAACTCACCCTCTTGGCTAGACGGGAAAAAACCAGTCTTCTCGGCTATTTCCCATTTTGGTTTGCCGACACTCTCAACATGCCGTGCAACCCATTTTTCAGCCTGTTGTCGTGCTTCGGAATCAGGCTGTAAGGGCTCTGCGGTCGCTAATACTTTTTTATCCCAAGGAATATGTACACCCAATTGGCGCAATGCATGACGTGGTGGCGACTCCCAGAATCGCAACCATTCAGCAAAAGTAAAATCTTTGGCCGACTTGGGTAAAGGTGGAACAAGCACGCTTAGGCTTTTGGGATTATTAACGGCATGAGCGACTAATAGCGCGGATTTATCTCGGACAACTGGATCAGGCTTTCCTCCATGAGGCAAAGGACGGTGGTGAGAAAGTAGACCGTGAGTTCTGATATTAAATGCATTACTTGCGTTAACAGATTCTTGAACCGCCGCGCGAAGAATTTCTACCGGTAAAGCTGCACTACCAGGCTTACCTTCGGAACCCACATAACCATCGAATGTAATGATAAGACGATTTTGTGCAGACAAAACAGCCAAGAGAAATGCATGCATTGATGTCTCTTCACGTGCACTGAGCCGAAGTCTGGTTAACGTGTCTTTACCGTCAGCACTAACGACAACTTCGGGTCCGGTTTTAGGTGCACGTTTAGGGAATGAACCATCATTCATTCCCATTAAAATAATTACTTTAGCAGGATGAATAGAACTTGCACGCAATGGAGCCAGCGTAACTTTCCCAGTCATAAATTGACCGACTCCAGCTTCAAAGTCACAGTATTCTTCGGCTAATTGAGAAAATAATCTTAGCGTCAGCGGAGAATCGCTAAACTGTGCCACGCGTTGCTTCATTCTTGATAATGCACCACTCAGTTCAGCGAATTCTTCAAGGAATTGACGCGAATGTGGACGAAGCGCTTGGTTAATTTCGGTAAACGCCGCAATCCATTCTGAAAAGGTATGTTCTTCTGTGGCAAACTCTGCCCAATTTTTAATCGCTCGAAGTACTCTCAAAGACTCCGCGGCCAACCCTAGAGATTGCTGTCCATCAACACCGACTAACGGTAAAGAGTCTTGAATCAGTCTAGGAGTTCCGCCAAAAGCAGTGCCTAAAGAAAGACGCTTTAAAAATTCGTTTAATGTACCGACTTCTGTTGCTTCAAATTCAGAATTAACCTCAGAAGTTGAATGCAATCCGGTGAGAAGAATATATTCTCGATGTGCCTTGTTAATACCCCATTGGAACGGCGCGTCTTTAAACCATTCTTCGACAATTTCTAAATCAGAATCAGTCCAACCCGTATGATCTCGAACCACTTCTAAGCCCATAATACCTAGTATATCGAGAGACGTCACACGTCCGGCTGGCAACTCAAGCAAGGACTTAACTAAATTTCCGACGGGCGACTTACGTAAGCCCTGCATACCCGCCGTGGTGAATTCAAAAGAAGGTGTTCGTGCACTCAAAACACCTGCAAGCAGCGGCGCATGCACCTCGGGTTCAGGCGAGAGAATTAAGATATCACCCTGACGTAGACCAGGAAGCGATGGATCCGCAAAGGCAGCTAAAATTTGGTCGCGAACGACTTCGGCTTCACGCCATGCACCATGACAACGATGTATTGAAATCGAATCATCAGGTGAATTTAACTGTGCGACATTCGAATCAAATTGGTCGATTCCATTTTGAATATAACCCAGTAAAGATGAATCGGCAGGAGCTCTGCGTTTAGACGGAATAAATACTTCTTGGTCGGGATTGATAAAATCTATGACCTTGGATTGTTGTAGGCTATAATACTTACCACTAGAACATAAAAGACGGTAAGCCGTGCTGTGCTTAATCTGCTCATTTGATGCACTTAGGTCATCGTCGTCGTAATTCTTCAAGTCATCTAGAAAACCTTGTGAAGGCTGCACAAAGAATAGATGAATGTCTAAAGTATCACTTAATGCCTTTAGAATTTGGAGGTGTGAACGTGGCACATCACCGAGCGAGAACCAACAGATTCGACCTGGGAGTTGGTCAGCAATTTTCTGACGATTCTCAGCGTCATTCAGTGCTAACAAAATATCTGCCTCATGGATCGGTGAATGCTCTGTAACACCTCGGCGTTCAGCAAAGTCAGCCCTCAAACCATTAATTGCATTCGACCATAGCTTAGACCAGCGATCGGACGCACCCTGCTCTGCTCTAGCAATCCAATCTGCGTCATTACGCAAGAGCTCACGGTAATGTTGAGTTAATCGAACGCAGAGATCCCAGCATACCGTTCCACCATCAATCTCAAATTCTCCAACATAGTCTTTCCATTCACCGGGCTCAGACTCAAGCAGGGCATAAAGTTTTGCAGTCAATCCCTGCAATGGATCAGCTGGTCGTTCCTTGCGACTATCACCCCTAAGAATTGAACAAAGCCATGGAATGATGCGCCAAGTGCTCAGAAGGTCAGCGTTCATCTGAATTCCTAAGCCTCCATCTCGCACGATTGCATGGGTAATCCAATTACTGGGACCCTTGCCGTCTATAATGATGATATCTTTCCGAAACGGATAACCGCGAGACTCGCCTAGAACCTTAGCAAGTTCTTTGGCTAGCTCGGTAGGATCTAGGCTTTGATAAAGATTAAGACGACCTGACATCGGGGGAGGCGAATTAGAAAATTATATGAGTCTAAACGCAAATTTTATAATTTATAATTAAAGGCGTATTTTATAAATAACTACGGCCTTAATTTATAAATTAGTCTGGTCTAGGATAACTGGGTGATTGGAACTTGTCTAGGAGCGGGGTGTATTATTGTATACCCCACCCCTCCTTATGAAAAAGTTTCTATTGGTATTATCCTTAGCTCTGGCTTCCGTATTACGCGCGGCGAATCTCGAGTGCTCCGGCCTATTCACGGATCACATGGTGCTTCAGCGCGAGAAGCCTGTCGCCGTCTGGGGCTGGGCGGATGCCAATGAAACGGTCACGGTCGAATTTAACGGCCAGAAGAAAACAACCAAGGCCGGTACCAATGGAAAATGGATGCTCAAACTCGATGCTATGGAGGCGAATGCTGATTCGCAGAAGTTGGTGGTAAAAGGTAGTACACCCAGCACCGACCCCGCAAAGCCACGTCAGTGCGTTTTTGAAGATGTCTTAGTGGGTGAAGTATGGCTCGGTTCAGGTCAATCCAACATGAGCTTACAAGTCGCACGCTGCTTAAACCCAGAACAAGAAAAAGCGTCGGCTAATTATCCACTCATTCGTGAGTTCGGCGAAAAGAGTTTATCCCATGATAAAGCCAAAGATAATTGTAAGGGTAAGTGGACCGTGTGCTCGCCTGAAACAGTCAGCGGATACTCGGCAGCCCTCTATTTCATGGCACGTGAATTACATAAGGAGCTCAAAGTGCCCGTTGGCATTATTCAAAGCTCAGTAGGCGGTACCCCGATTGAAAACTGGATTGATGTAAATACACAGCTTGCCGTACCTGAACTTAAAGAAGTCACCGAAGCCAAAGTGAAATCCTGGAAAGCCTTTGATGAGGTTAAAGCCAAAGCCAAATACGAAAAAGAATTAGCCGACTGGAATGCCGCTAAAGAAAAAGCTAAATTAGAGGGCCAACCTGAGCCGACGACTAAAGCGCCTGTTGATCAAGTTGGGAAACGTAAAAATAGCGGCGGACCAGGTGAATTATTTAACGGAAAAATTGCTGGGCTAATTCCTTTCACTATCAGAGGCATCATTTGGTATCAAGGTGAGGCCAACTCTTATAACGTTGAACGAGGTTTACTCTATCAAGCACAGTTAAGCACTCTGGTTAAAGACTGGAGAAAACTTTGGAACGAAGAACTGCCCTTCTGCTGGGCCCAGCTGCCAAATTATGCAGGTGGTTCTCAGTGGCCGACACTTCGCGAGTCACAGTTAAAAGCCTTAAGCGTCGCTAACACCGGAATGATTACCACCATCGATATTGGTGAAAAAGACGATATCCACCCAAGAAACAAACAAGAAATCGGACGACGTTTTTCACTCTGGGCCCTGAATAAAGTTTACGGAAAAAAAGTAGAGTACAGTGGACCACTTCCATTATCTCGCGAAATTAGAGGCGACAAAGTCATCGTCAGTTTTTCTCATGCCGACGGTCTCAAATTAAATGAAGGGACTGAACTGAAAGGCTTTGAAATTGCTGAATCCACGATCAAAACCAAAGTTTTAGACGAAAATAAGAAAGAGGTAGAAGTAACGGCATATAATTATGTGCCGGCCCAAGCAGTAATCAAAGACAACAAAGTGGTCATCAGCGCAGCGACCATCACCAAGCCTATCGCGGTGCGTTATGCCTGGGCGAATAATCCCGAGTGGAGTTTAATGAATCAGGACAACCTCCCGGCTTCACCCTTCCGCTTCGAAGACAAGTAAGCAGAAACTTTTAAGGTCCGGCGGGTTTTATATTAATAATGAAATCAGTCCTGAACCTATTAGCACTAGCCTTAGTCATCCAACTGAGCGCACAGGACAACCCTGCGCGCCCGGCCCCGCGTCCCAAAAATCCTAAAGGCGGCGATCAAAGTGGTATTATTAAGCCAACCATGGCTGATACTATTAAGCTCAATGTTTATGCCGATAATTGGTTCATTCTTTATATTAATGGCAAGTTGCGCGTCGTAGACTCGATTGATTTCCTGCCGCACAATGTGGTGACGGTGGACATTCTACCTGAGTATCCGATGACCATTGCAATTCTCGCAAAAGATAATGCGGATCCGAAAACCGGATTAGAATATGGTAATCATATTGGAGATGCTGGATTGATTTTAAAATTTGCGGACGGCACAGTGAGCAACGCGAAATGGAAAGCCAAAAACTTTTTCAAAGGTCCACTGAATCGCGACGTTACTAATCCAAAAGTTATCCATGAACCTATTCCAGCGAATTGGTACGCGGTTGATTTCGATGACTCAAAATGGACTCAGGCAACAGAATATACAGAAGAACGTGTAAACCCTAAGGAGCCTTATTATAAGGCCGATTTTAAAGGGGCTAAGTTCATTTGGTCAGAAGACCTCGATTTAGATAATACTGTAATTTTCCGGACAAAAATCGAAGCACCTGCGGGCTATAAACAGCGCTGGAATACGAAGCCTGAATTAGACAGTAGCGATTTAAACTAGGAACTCTTTTGTTTCAACGCGGTCTGCACTATGATGAAATATTTAACTTACCTGCTTTTACTTGTGAGCGTGAACAGTTGGGCGATGGATGCACAATCCGAGGCAGTACAGACCGACAACCCCACTAAGACTAAAGCAGCCAGAGCTCCCGATCCCTCTTTTGCACCTATCCAAGAAGTAGCCGGATTACCCCGAGTGCTTATTATCGGAGATTCGATCTCCATGGGCTACACCCTGCCCGTTCGAAAAAATCTCGAAGGCAAAGCCAACATTCTGCGTATAAGTGAGAATGGCGGTCCCTCTTCCCGTGGCATCGACAAACTTACCAAGTGGCTCGGGGATAAAAAGTGGGATCTGATTATTTTTAATTTTGGATTACATGACCTTCGCGTCATGGATGACGGGAAACATCAGGTGGAGATTGCAGACTACGAAAAAAATCTAACCACCATCGGACAAACACTAATCAAAACAGGTGCAAAAGTACTTTTCGTTAACACGACGCCTGTACCTAAGGCCGCAATGAAAGTCGTGCGCCTAGATACCGACGTCGCCCTTTACAATACGAGTGCCACTAAAGTAATGAAGGAATTAAAGATACCTGTGATTGATTTAAATGCAGCGGTGACTCCAAAACTTAAGGACTATCAGAAGCCCAATGACGTTCACTATTTGCCCGAAGGTTATCAATTTTTAGGTCAAGTAATTAGTGCGGAAATCATTAAAAATTTGAAAAAATAATTTCGAATTTTGGCTTAAAAATATTGCCACCAAGGGGGTAAATTTTATAGTGTTTTGATGCTATTAAAAGAAGCGTTTTGGAACACAGTTGCTAAAGAATTAAAGAAAAGAGGCTCTAAACGAAAAATCAATGAGGTGGGTCCGTTTGAAGCTCATGTGAACGTCAGCACGCGAGGTGATGGTGGACTCAAGCCCCTTAAACTGGATCTAATTTACCAGCCACTCGAAGGCAGCGTTAAAGGAAGTTTCATTATCTCGTTCATGGTAGAACCTAAGCATCGAGATCTTGTGATTGAATTCACAGAAAAGGAGCCGTCGAAGGCTTTGGCTGACATTATCCCTAATATCGGAATCACGTTGGAAATGACACCCGAAGAAGAAAAGGCGATGCAGAGCCTAATGATTTCGCAGTATGGCGATGAGGATACACCCGAACCACTAGGGCGGGCGTGGGTTTTTGTTCGAGCCAATGTGGTATCACCCCACGGACAAGATTTCATGGATCGAATCAGCCCCTGGGTAGCGCAATGGATTGATAATATGACCCTGCTACACGGGCACCTGAATAAGCACATCAAAAAACTATCAGAGTGAGCCAGAAGGCGGCTGTAGGTCTTTAAATTGAGCCCATACGGGTGGGTTTAATACTTTTCTTTTGACCCTACCAAAGGATAGAACACCCCTATACCTTA
>JBAXUJ010000060.1:0-7371 GCA_037129735.1 Opitutia bacterium
GATTTCTTGAACGCGGGTGACGGTGCGGTTGAAAACACACGCGCCTATTCGAGTGGTCGTCGTGCTGATAACGCTGAAGAAGCCGATAAGATGACTCGTCTGTACGTGGTTGAGTCGACCTTCACTCTCACGGGTGCAGCCGCTGATCATCGTCTGCGCGCTTCCACTTCTCACATTTCAGGTTTAGCGATTTTATTTGCGGCTGAAGTACTCGCACAAACCGGAAGTAAATCTGAAGCCGCTGTTTTAACATCCAAAGTTTCTGGTATTTCTGTTCCCGAAGTTTGGATTAAAGAATGTGTAGCTGATTTAGTAAGTGCTAAGGAAAAATCACTCATCGTCGCTGGCGATCATCTTTCAATTGATGCACATCGTGCTGTTTATTTAGCGAACAAGGCACTGAACGCTGCTATTCGTGTTGTTGAGTCCAATGTATCCGCTTCAAATTCGATTGCGGAATTACTCGTCCAACCTGCAAACACTTTAATTATCTTGGGCGGCAACCCTGCTTACGATGCTCCTGCTGATGTAGATTTTGCTAAAGCCGTGAAGGCCGCTAAAAATGTTGTTCGCTTAGGCTATCATGGTCCGGCATTCGACGAAACTTCTGCCTTAGTGAAATCAGTCGGCGGTACGGTGATCGCTGCTTCACACTATTTAGAAAGCTGGTCCGACGGTCGGACGCTCGATGGTACTTATGTACCCGTGCAGCCAATGATTGAGCCACTTTTCCCAACACTTTCGGAACTCGATGTTTTAGCTCCGTTTGCTGGAAAAAACCAAGAGCCTTACGCTTTGGTTCGCGAAACTTTTAATCGTCTCGCTAAAAATAATTCCGATGCCGCTTTCGCTGCATGGTTGGCTGAAGGCGTTCTCGCAGAAACATCTACAGCTGCGAAAAAATTAAAACTCGATGTCGATAGCGTCGAAAAATTTGCTGCTCCCCAGTTATCCTTCAGTTCACTCGAAGCACGTATTTTACCAAGCGTACACACCGGAGACGGCTTGTATGCCAATAACGGTTGGTTAGCCGAAGCATCCGATCCCATGTCTAAGACTTCATGGGAAAATGTTATTCTCATCAGTCCGAAGCTCGCTGCTAAACTTGATATTGAACCAGCGGTCGGCGTTATCCAAAAAATTGGCGCGCTTAATCGAAACATCAATCAGATGGTTGATGGTAAACTCATCGCCCACTACGCTAAATTAACCATCAGCGGCGTTAGCATCAAGGGACCTCTCTTTATCATGCCTGGTATGGCTGATTTCACTATCGGTCTGCAGTTAGGATTTGGTCGTACCGTTGCAGGACGCGTCGCCACCCGTGTGGCTGAAAGATTACAAGGCAAAGTAGTCGGTAACGGTTTCAACGTTTACCCCTTTGTTACTTCACAAGCCTCCGCAGTTCGCACTGGCGTAACTTTAGAACTCACGGGTGAAAGTCTTCCTGTCTGTAACACACAAGATCACTGGTCGATGGAAGGTCGCGACGTCGTTCGCGAAGGAAACGCAGAAGACTTACATCATAACGAGAATTTTGCGAAACTCGGAATCGATGGACACGCTCCAGCGGTTTACGGAAAAGACGAAAATCTTTCTGCGGCTGAAAAAGCCGTGCTCACTCCACGCGGTAATTCTGCGTACGAGCATCCCAATCATAGCGTGGCTCCTAACGTTGCTGTTTGGAAGGGTCACGAAAGTGAATTCCCTGTTCAACAGCAGTGGGGAATGTCGATTGATTTAAATACCTGTACCGGTTGCAATGCTTGTGTGACTGCATGTCAGGCTGAAAATAATATTCCAGTCGTAGGACGTGACCAAGTGTTGAAGGGTCGTAACATGCATTGGATTCGTCTCGATCGTTACTTCTTTGATGGTCGCGACAAAGCTGGCACAGCGATTCCTGAAGATCCTCAAGTTACTTTCATGGGTGTTGCTTGTCAGCACTGCGAAACCGCACCTTGCGAAACAGTTTGTCCCGCCAACGCGACTGTACACGACGACCAAGGCCTTAATACGATGGCTTACAACCGTTGTATCGGTACTCGTTATTGCGCCAATAACTGTCCGTACAAAGTTCGTCGCTTTAATTTCCTCGATTATAATAAACGCGAAGCAGGGCACTATTACGAAGGACCTCTCGGACCTGCTAAATTACCTAAAGATCCTGCTGATCTTCCGCAGATGCAAAAGAATCCAGACGTTTCCGTGCGCATGCGCGGCGTGATGGAGAAGTGCACCTATTGCGTACAACGTATTCAAGAAGCGAAAATCCAAGCTAAGGTTCGCGCGAAAGATTCTTCCAATCACCGCGTTGCTGATGGCACGATTCAAGTCGCTTGCCAACAAGCCTGCCCAGCAGAGGCGATTGAGTTCGGTGATATCACTGATCCAAATTCACGTGTCGCTAAAGCGAAAGCCTCTACGCGCACTTATGGTGCTCTCACCTATTTAAATACTCGTCCTCGTACCACTTACCAAGCGAAGTTACGTAACATCAATGCACGCATGCCCGGTGCAAATCGTGTTCCGCTTTCCCGCAAGGAAATGGCTGGCCGAGAAGGGCACAGTAGTCCGGCGCATGGTGCGGCGGTCCACGAAACCGAATCACACACCAAATAATTCTAAACGAATTTTAATCCATGGCTCACGCCCCTGATCATTCTTCTGAACGTCCTGCGATACTCGATAAGGTAAATCCTGCCGAGTTGCCACGTGCTAAACTCATTCTCAATGACCGCAGCTTTCATTGGATCACCGATAAAGTTTGTGGCATCGTCGAAGAGCCTACGCCACTCTGGTGGAAAGTTCTTTTTACTGTAGCACTCTTTGTCGCTTCATTTACGGGTGCTGGATTACTTTATCTCGTTTCAACGGGAACAGGTGTCTGGGGTCTGCGTTCACCAATCGGTTGGGGTTGGGCGATTGTTAACTTCGTTTTCTGGGTCGGTATCGGCCACGCCGGAACTTTGATTTCTGCGATTCTCTGTTTGCTCCGTCAAAAATGGCGCACCTCGATTAATCGTGCAGCTGAGGCGATGACTATTTTCGCCGTGATGTGTGCAGGTATTTTCCCGCTCTTCCACGTCGGTCGCGTTTGGTTTGCTTGGTGGCTCTTCCCATTGCCAAACCAAAATGGAATTTGGCCACAGTTCCGTTCTCCTTTAGAGTGGGACGTTTTCGCGGTTTCGACTTACTTTACTGTTTCTACTTTATTCTGGTACATGGGCATGGTGCCTGACTTCGGTACGATTCGCGATCGTGCGACGACTTGGTGGAGAAAAGCTTTTTACAGCGTCTTAGCGATGGGTTGGCGCGGCGGTAATCGTCAGTGGTCCAATATGGAAATGGCGTATTTGTTGCTTGCTGGTTTATCCACTCCGCTCGTTCTTTCCGTGCACACCATCGTTTCGTTCGACTTCGCTGTCTCGAATGTTCCTGGCTGGCACACGACTATTTTCCCTCCTTACTTCGTCGCGGGTGCAATTTTCTCCGGCTTCGCGATGGTGTTAACGCTGATGCTTCCATTGCGTGCGATTTATCGTCTGCACGATGTGATTAATCAGTACCACATCGACAACATGTGTAAGATTATTTTAGCGACGGGTACGATGGTCGGTTACGCTTACGCTACCGAGTTCTTTATCGCTGCCTATTCGGGTAACTCTTACGAAAAGTTCGCCTTCATTAATCGTGCTTTTGGTCAATACGCTTGGGCCTACTGGATCATGGTTTCTTGTAACGTGATTACGCCTCAACTTTTCTGGTTTAAGAAGATTCGCGAAAATCACTCACTCGTTTGGATTATTTGCTTATTCGTGAACGTTGGTATGTGGTTCGAGCGATTCGTGATCACAGTGACCTCACTCGCGAATGATTATCTACCGTCGAGCTGGGGTTATTACAGTCCGACCATCGTTGATATCTTTACCTTCTTCGGTACCTTTGGTTTCTTCTCGGTACTGTTCCTTCTCTTCGTGAGATTCTTCCCGCTTCTGCCAATGGCAGAGCTGAAGATGGTCTCACCTCACTCCGATATTCATAACCATTAATTTGACGTCACAAACCATGAATGAACGTAATGAAAGTATCCACGGTGTAGCTTGCACCTTCCGCAAGCCTGCTGACGTCTACCATGCTGCAGAAAAAGTACGCGACGCAGGTTGGAAATATTGGGATGTGCATTCAGCTTATCCAATTCACGGACTTGATCAAGCGATGGGCATGCCACGCTCTAAAGTACCTCGTCTCACTTTACTAGGTGGTGTGACTGGATTCATCACCGGTTGTTTACTTACCTGGTACATGAATTCGTATGACTACCCACTTATTGTTGGTGGTAAGCCATTTTGGAGTCCTATCTTTCCGTTCCCGGTGATGTATGAGTGCACGATTCTCTTCGCTGCTTTTGGTACATTCTTCGGACAGTTCATTTTAAATCGTCTCCCACAACACCATCACCCCTTATTCGATCTTCCGCAATTTGCGCGTACATCGGATGATTCGTTCATGATTGTTTTGGAAGCACGTGATTCCAAATTCCATTTAGATGAATCCCGTAACTTCTTACTCTCTTTAGGGGGTCAAGAAATCACCGTTATTCGCGACTAATCCACCATGAGCCGCTACCTTACATTTCTCGCTATCGTTGTTGTTGCAGTGATTGGCTTCCTGGGTTTCCAAGGAAAGACCTCTAAGCAAACTCCGATTTATGTTTTCGATGATATGGACTATCAGTCGAAATATAAAGCCCAGGGTGAAAATACATTCTTCGCGGATGGACGCGATGCCCGCCCGCCTGTGGCTGGATCTGTGGCTCGCGGTACTGGTCTTGAGCCTACCAAAGTTTTTTCTGCGGAATATCACCGTGCTGAATCACTCAATCCATCTTTCGTTACCGGAAAAGATGAGAAGGGTAATTTCCTTTTAGATTTCCCGACGAAAAGTCTCACCGTTTTATCGTCTGGCGAATTACAACCTTACACCATCGACAGTAAGGTTCTCGAATTGGGCCGCGCAAAATTCCAAATTTATTGTGCAGTATGTCACGGACAAGCTGCCAATGGTAATGGTATTATGAAAGTGCGTTCAGCCATCGAAGGCGACATCGCGATCAACACGATTGCTAATTTACAAAGCGCTACTTACCGCGCCTATCCACAGGGCCAAATTTTTGATGTAATCACTAACGGCAAAAATACCATGATGCCTTATGGCGATAAACTTTCACCTGAAGAACGCTGGGCGGTAGTTGCTTACTTGCGCGCCCTCCAACTTTCTCAGTTCTGCCCACCAGAAATCACCCCCGCCTCCATCAAGGCCACCGCCAAATAATTCGCCATGAGCGCATCTCCTTCTCGTTTATCTTCCTCTTGGACAACTTTTGTTGCCATCGGCTTTGTTGCCCTGGTTGCGGTGTGGTCGTTTGCCTTCCTAGGTTTAGGCGAACATAACCACCGTCCCGCACTCTCCGTTTTAGTCGGCTGCTTATTTTGGGTCTCTACACTGATCGGTATGTTGATGCTCACGATGATTACTCGTGTGTTTGATGCTGGTTGGGCTCCAATCATTCGTCGCTCCTGGGAGTTTATGATTAGCGCATTACCTATTGTAATTCTCTTAGGTATAGCTCCCTTAGCATTCATTCCTGAATTCCGACACTTATTATGGGAGTGGACTGACGCCGCTCACATTTTACCAAGCGGACACGAAGTAGGGCACGATCCTATTCTCCAGGCTAAAAGCTGGTTCCTGAACGAAAACTTTTTCCTGATTCGTATCGCTGTTTACGTTTTATTCTTCGGCGCGATTACTTGGGCTCTCCGTAATTGGTCTTTCAAACAAGATAAAGAGCGTACTGCGCAGCACACTCATACACTGCATGCAATTTCCGCAGTGGGAATTCCCGCAAGTGCGGTTTTACTCACGATGCTTACATTCGATTGTTTGATGGCTCTTTCCTATCATTGGTTCTCAACCATGTACGGTGTATGGTTCTTCGCTTTATCCATTCGCTTAGCTTTAGCTACTACCGTGATTTTAACGTATCGACTCTCCAACGGCGGTTGGCTCGACGGATTACTTAATCAAGCGCATCGTCACGTACTTGGCTGTCTGATGTTAGCCTTCACCGTTTTCTGGGCATACATTAGCTTCTCTCAGTACTTCTTAATTTATACCGCGAATATTCCTGAAGAAACTTTCTGGTATAACATTCGTGAATTTAATCCCGTCACTGGACTAAAGAGCGATTGGTGGGGTGTTTCGATGTACCTCATTTTCGGATTCTTTTTCTTACCGTTCCTTTCACTTTTATTCTACCGCTCGAAAATTATCGCAGGTCGATTACTCACCATCGCCTTTATTATTTTTGCCGGCGGTATCGTTGATCTTTGGTTCAACGCTGTCCCGCGCCAAATCGTAGATAAAACGGCTCCCGAAGGTTTTACTGTGTCGCCCTTTATTACTGGCTACCTCGCCTTAGATCTTCTCGCGATTGCCGGCTTCGGCTGCTTAGTCGTCGGAATATTCTTACGTGCCTCGACTAAGGCAGAAACTATCCCCGTCCACGACCCTCGTATTCTCGAGTCTATCAATTACCATGAGTGATAATTCTTCTAATGGAGATCGCCCTTTAATTCCTGCCCAAGTTGCTTCTTGGTTAGGTATTTTAGCTTTCGTTTTTGTAGCGATCTTCGCCATCGCCTACGCGTATGTCGCCTTCAGTCCGAAAACTAATTCCGATGTCGAACGTCGTATCGCTGAAAAAGCACTGCGCGCTGACACGGAATCAAAAGCCAAAGGTTTGATTTCAGAGACAGGTCTCAACAGCGACGGAACTTATCGTGTTTCAGCTGAAACTGCGATGTCACTCATCGCTGCAGATCCTCAGTTAGTAAATAAAATGCGCAGCTACGCTGCCCCTGGTCCATCTGCACCTCAGCCAGTTACTGTTAAAACTGATGCACCTAAAGTAGCTGATGAAGAGACTTTGAAGCGCGGTTTAGCAGTTTACTCACGAACCTGTATCGCTTGTCACCAGCCTAATGGCAAAGGACTCGCCCCCGTTTTTCCTCCTTTAGCTGAGTCGCCCATCGTGAACGGTGATGCTACACTACCTATCAAATTCATTCTTCATGGATTAATGGGACCTGTCACGGTCGCTGGCACGACTTATAACAGCATGATGCCTGCGGTTGCAGGAGTGAACGACCAAGATATTTCCGACGCTCTCACTTACGTGCGTGCAAGTTTTGGCAACAACTCTGGCCCAGTAACGGTTGAGCAAGTTAAAGCGGTACGTGACGCCAATGCTTCACGTAACACGCCTTGGACCACAGCCGAATTAGGCCTTAAATAATTTTTATAATA
>JBAXUJ010000061.1:0-7240 GCA_037129735.1 Opitutia bacterium
CCTCCCGGTAAGAAGGCATTCCAAATTGATTTAACGAGTATTACGTTAAGCGATTTTTAGTTTAACGGACTTCTAATACGATCTGTACTTCGACGGCTGCGCCCAGAGGCAGTCCGTTGACGGAAACGGCCGCTCGTGCGTGTTTACCAGCATCGCCAAATACTTTTAATAAGAACTCCGAGGCACCGTTGAGCACTTTAGGACTGTCGCTAAAGCCATCGATACCATTGACGAAGCCGTTGACCATAACCACACGGACAACCGCATCGAGTGATCCGAGTGCAGCCTTGGCATTGGCGAGGGCATTGAGGGTGCACAGCTGAGCCGCTTCAGCAGCTTGCACTAAATTGATTTCTTGACCGACTTTACCACCGTACACCATTTTTCCGTCACGCATGGGCAAAGTGCCTGCTAGGTAAAGTAAGTTACCCGTACGTACGGCGGGAACGTAAGCACCTGCGGCGGCAGGTGGCTGGGGTAGGGTTAGTCCGAGTTCTTGAAGATTTTTTTCAGGATTCATAAAATTTACCAATAGTTGGGCCAGTTACTTTCACGAGTTATATTGTGATAAAATAAGGCTAAAAATAAAATGATGAGGGCGCCAGCAGTCGTCGGGCAGATGAGAAAAAACCAAGTAGGATTGGTTAGAAACACGACGATGGAATTGGAGGTGGCGGGGGGATGGACAACTCGAAGTAACTTCATGAACAGTACGGTTAAGCCTACGGCGATGCCAAGACTCCACCACTGAGGGCCAATAAATTTTAAACATAATAAGCCCATGGTTGCTCCAATGATATGAGCACTCAGGACATTGCGAGGTTGGGCAAAAGGGGAGTCGGGATAAGCGAAAACAATAAAACAGGTGGCGCCAAATGTTCCGAGGAGGACTAAGGTTCCGATTTCGCGATCAATATAAGTTAAGCCGCCAATCACCAGACCCACCGCGATGGCACTCATGAATATTTTTTTAAGGTCAGACCTGGCGGGAGGCTTTTGTTGTCCGCCGATAAACTTTCTAATTAATTTCATTTTTCGAGAGGGACTAGTTTGACCCATTTAAGTGGATGTTCGCCGAGCAAAGTGGGATACCAGCCTTGAACTTCGGGTCGAATTAAAAACTTATTTTTATTAAAAGCTACTGGAATCACGGGAGCACATTCAATTAAGCGTGCTTCTGCTTTACCAAATAATTCGAGGCGTTTAGCCGGATTTTGTTCCACCGCCGCAGACTTAATTAAGTCATCATAAATAGCATCACTCCAGCCAGTCTGATTTAATTCATTACCCGAGATAAACATTTCGAGGAATGTGTTGGGGTCGTTGTAATCACCACTCCACGCGGAGCGAGCGAGTTGGTAATCTCCCGTGTGCAGTGCGCTCAGATAAACTTTCCAATCCAGATTTTTTAATTCCACTTCGATACCTAAATTTTGCCGCCACATTTCTTGGTAGGCTTGTGCGGCTAGCAGGGAGGTTTCCGATGTGTTAAATAAATATTCTAATTTAGGAAAATTTTTACCATTCGGATAACCCGCTTCGGCCATCAGTTTTTTGGCTTCCTCAATATCCTCTTTCCACTGAGCGGGTGAAGTGAAACCGCCCGTTCCAGTAGGAGTGTAGTAATAGGCGGGTGATTCGCCTGATCTCAAAACGCGATCGGCAATTTGTTGGCGATTGATAACCATGCCGAGTGCACGTCGTACCCGCTTGTCGGAAAGTGCTTTTTGTACGGCGTCATTATTTTTTACCACTGTATTAATACGGATGAATGAAACCGAGAGAAACGCATCGAGGCGTAAGTGCGGTGCTTTATCGGCGACTAGTTGAACGATTTTATAAGGTGGAACGGAACCGGTGATATGTAACTCGCCCCCTTGGTAGGCTCGTTCCTCGGCGAATAAATCGGAGATGGCTTTGAACTCGACTGCATTCAGGGAGACTTGGTTTGCGTCCCAGTAGTAGGGGTTTTTCTTAACCACGATTTGGCGGGCGACTTCCCAGCTATCTAAAGTAAAGGCGCCATTGCCGACGAGGCTACCGGGTCGAGTCCACGGCGTGTGCATTTCATCAATCTTCCCGAATTTTAAAATCGTCGGAGGATGAACGGGCAACCAACTATTGTGACAGACAAGTTGGAGGAAGTAGGGGACGGGATTTTCTAATTCGACAATCAGCGTATGAGGGTCGGGTGATTTGAAGCCGACCTCTTTGAAGTCCGTAATTTTTCCGTTGGTGTAATCTTTGGCACCTTTGACGCAGTGAAGCATGGAGGCATATTCTGCTCCAAAGCTTGGCATGAGAATGCGTTGAAAGCTAAAAAGAAAATCAGCTGCTACAACTGGGTCGCCGTTGGACCACCGTGCATTATTTCTTAATTTGAATGTCCAAACCTTACCATCGGCCGAGCAAGACCAGCTTTCGGCTACTCCGGGAATGGTGTGCGAGTCTTTCGGGTCAAAATTCACCAAGCCTTCGAAAAGAGAGTAGGCGATGCGCGACTCCAGCATTCCTGTGATTTCCTGGGGATCGAGTGCCGAGGGCTCGGCGGAATTGTTGATCACTAGAATACCTTCGCGGGCCTTTTTTACGACGGTTGTTTCCTTGGGTCCACATCCGACAAGGCCAAGGCAGAGAGCGACCAAGAGGAGTATTCGCTGCTCAAATGCAGGGGAGGACATGAAATCTATTTAGTCGGGGTCGGCTTACCAGTGCAAGGCATAGCTCATGTCGATTTGATGTAGAAACAAAAAAGGGCGACCGAAGTCGCCCTTTTGGAGGTAATGTCGCAGTCGCTTAGATTGCAGAATTACCACGCTCGCCCGTACGGATGCGGATAACATCAGTGAGGGAGGTGATAAAAATCTTACCGTCACCGATCTTACCGGTGTGAGCGGCTTTCGAGATGGTGGCTACGGCTTTCTCGACCTGCTCGTCGGAGACGGCAGCTTCGATCTTTACCTTGGGTAAGAAATCAACCGTGTACTCAGAACCACGGTAGATTTCCGTGTGTCCTTTTTGACGGCCGAAACCTTTGACTTCGGTAACGGTCATACCCTCGATGCCGATTTCGGCGAGAGCGTCCTTCACTTCTTCGAGTTTGAAGGGTTTGATAATAGCGGTGACGAGCTTCATAGTTTTGTGTGTTTTAGGTTAAGTTTGGTTTTCGGTTGAGCAAGTACACTTATGCACACCCTGTGCCAAGTCGGGCACTGGAGAATTCAGGACTACGATTGCTTATTATTGAGCAAGAGGGTGCGAATTTCGGCTAATTTTTCAGCAGATTTTAACCCAGGACTGATTTCAACCCCACTATTAAGGTCAAAAATGTCAGCTTTTGACGCTAAGGCCTCGAGAATGTTCTTAGGTCCGAGTCCCCCAGCTAATACCCAGATCTTATTTTGGTGTAAGTTTTTAAGTTTTTTAAAGCGCTCCCAGTCGGATACTTTTCCTGTGCCACCAAATGCATCCGCCGCGTGTGCATCGTGTAAAAAAGTTTTTGCTAAAGAAATAATTTCTTTGGGCCAGTCTACTCCATGAGGAACTTTCGGAGCTAACCAAATATTTTCTACACCGATTTTTTTTGAAATCGCCTGCACGTCGCACGCTTTAGTGCTGGGATCAAAATGAATTTGCACCGCCGCAAAACCTTCATCGATGAGTTGCTGTGTTTCGCTCAACGTTGGATTGACCGTGACTGCGATACGTTGTTCGGGTTTTATTTCGCGTAAAAGATTTTTACGTAAAGCTGGATTAACAAAGCGCGGTGACCCCGCCCAACAATTGATACCTAAATAATCTGCTCCGAAATGATTCACGGCAGCTACATCCGCAGCATGCATGATTCCACAAACTTTTATTTTTTGAGAACCAATCATTCTTGGAGGGCCGATATAACCGCATCGCGAATCGCTTTGGCGGTAGGTGCCGTGGCTACAGCTGCTAGAGGAATACCTGAACGTTTCATCGCATCGGCCGTCGTGGGTCCAATGGCAACGGCTTTGGGCTGTTTGGCTCCTGATTCCGGACGCAGGGAAGCGGCTTGGTGAATAAAGGACTCAACGGCGGAGGGGCTAGCGAAAACAATGATGTCGGCACCGCGACGACGAAACTCTGCGGCTTCAGGTGACTCGGTGACAGGTCTTTCTTCGGTCGCATACACTTTGAGTACGTCGACAATCGCCATCGCCTGATCGAGCAACAGGGAAGCGAGTTCGGGTGAACTTAGATTTCCGGTCGCCATCAAAATTTTCTGATTTTCCATATCATGCGAATCCATCATCTTGCGACCTAACGAAAGTGCATCCGCCTGTGTTGAGGTGATATCGGGCTCTAAATGTAAAGCACGCACGGCTTTTTCCGTAGCGGGTCCGACACAGGCAATCTTTACTCCGCCGATAGAGCGGATGTCAGCAAAGCGTTCGAAGAAACGATTGAAGAAGCCACGCACGCCGTTGGGACTCGTGAAAACAAGCCAGTCGTATTCACCCATGCCATCTAAGACTTCGGTGAGGATCATCGCATCAGGCTCGAAGGATATTTCGATTAACGGAAGTTCGGCCACGGATGCACCTGACTCCATGAGCAATTCTTTCCAGTCAGCGCCGCGTCCTTCTGGGCGTGTCAGAACGATATGACGATCTCTTAAAGGGAGTTTGGACATGATTAACGGTTCAGTAATTGTGATAAAATTAAATCTGCTTGTGATGATGCCATCGTCAAATCGCTAACCACAAATGGATAAGCGCGATACCCGAAATCAGCTCTAAAAAGGTAAATTTTATCGGCATGGTGATGGCACGCAAAGGCTGTATGACAACCTTCACCGAGTTTGCTGAGGAAGAGTCGTTCAATCGCCACAGAGAAACTTGTGGAAGCGCAACCCACGGTTTGGTAGCGAGCGGCATCAGTGAGGCGACATTGAATCGCCACTGCACCTTGTCCGGCCGCTGGCACCATTTTAATAATGTCTACAGGTTCAAAAACTAAACCGTCCCATTTTTCAATACCGAGTCGACTCAGTCCGGCAGCAGCCAAGTAAGTGGCTTCAGCTTCACCTTGAACGATTTTCTTAAGTCGTGTGTCTACATTGCCTCTGAGTTCAGTCCAAGTGGCGTGTGGAAAAATATGAGCGCCCTGGGCGCGACGGCGTGGGCTACCTGTTGCAATTTTTTGCGGTGACTGAATCTGTGTTTGGCGAACGAGAACGTCGCGTGGATCGCGGCGGGGCAGGCATGATGCGATGGTTAATCCAGCAGGCATCTCGGTGGGCAAATCCTTGGCGCTGTGAATCGCGACATCGGCTTCGCCGCGTTGTAGGGCTTGTTCTAATTCAGCCGTGAAAAGTCCTTTGCCACCTTGTTTTTCTAATGACCAAGCCGCTTGGCGATCACCGGTAGTGGTGAGAATTTTAATTTCTGTTTTTACCTGCAGGGATTTTTCTAAATGTTGTGCCGCATCCTTGGCTTGTTGTAGGGCCAGTGGACTACCTCGAGTGACAATGATGAGAGGCGAGGACATTCTTGATTAAGCAGTTTTAGTTAACGTCATTACAATCCAACTGAGCGGTACAAGTAAATTGGATGTTATTAAAATAATGCTCGCTACTCGGAAAAAATCCCAGCCGCGTCCGTAAAGTGCAATGTAAGCACAGATAGCACCGGCGAGTGCGGTAGGAATACCAATCCAAGTGCCGACGATTAAATCACGACCGAAGGGATCACTTTCGATTCCCAGATAAACACGACCACCTTTGTAGGTCATCATAGCGGATGAGACTAAAGCGACCACAGCCATGAAGATGGCGAATGATTGGATGAGGCGATGGCCAGGAATTTCTTCTTCGGTTTGTTTATCCACGCAACTATCCAAGCCCCTCCGGTTGAGACTTCCAAGTTTCAACTTCAGTTACCGACGATTTTAAGGGGCTTAAACGTCTTTACTTCCCAAATTAATGACCCAGGCCTTCTTGTTCCTTAATGTATTCTTGCTTCAGTCCCAGTGCTTCGGGGGCGTGTAGAACAAGCATTTTCATACGAATGTCGCCGGGAATCTGACGTGCCGTTAATTTCGATACCACGATCATGAGCGTGATTGAAAGAGGTACGGCCCAGATTGCGGGTTGCTCGCAGAGAATACGGGCGAGGGGATGAGCGACCCAATAATCGGCGATGGATTTGGAAATTAAATGATCGGCCCAATAGGCCGCGCGTTCTGCTTCGGGTAATTTCTTGGCAGCCGCATTGGCGACATCAGAAATAGAAGTCAGCGAAATTGCAACGAGGGCAGAGAGTCCGCCGACTAACATTCCAGTGGCCGCACCTTTCATGGTCATACCGCGCCACCACACACTCATGAATAAAAGTGGGAAGTAACTGGCGGCGGCGATGGCGAACGCTTGCCCAACCATGAAATTAATTTCGAGAGCTTCGACTTGCGTACCCAGTCCGATGGCTACGGCACCGATAATAACAGCCGCCCACTTAAAAGCGGTGAGGCGTTGCTCAGGCGTGGAGTCGGGCTTCAGCATTCGACCGTAAACATCGTGCGCGAGTGCACTCGTCATCGACACGAGTAGTCCAGAGAAAGTGGACATGAACGCGGCGAAGGCACCAGCACAGGTGATACCTGAAAGAATCGATCCGAGCAGTGGGTGATTCTTTCCAGCGAGCAGAGTGGGTAATTCGAGAACCACTTTGTCGGTGCCTTTAGCTCCGACAGCGTCGTAAAGTTCAGGCGTCAGTGAACGTCCAATCACCCCGTAAACAGGAGGGAAAACGTAGAAAACACCGATCAGAATCATGACCCACATGGTGGTGCGTTTTGCCGCTACGCCATCGGGATTAGTATAGAAGCGAACTAAGATGTGAGGCAGACCTGCGGTACCACAGACCAAGGCGATGATTAACGAATAGGTATAAAGAAGGGAATAGGGCTTCTTGTTGGCTTCGATGGTGGCTTTCGCTTCAGGGGTCGGAGCCGCTGCGATAGATGCATCCACGGCCTTCGTGGTGAGCTTACCAAACGGCGCGATCCACTGTTCATCTTTCGGTGCCTTCGCTGGTAAAACTTTTCGTTCTACTTGCGATGCATTGGGTGCAGCCGTTTCAAAAGCAGTTTTGTTTGCTTCAAGGTGTTGTTCGTAATGTCCAACAATCGAAGCTAAAATAAATATCGGCAGAGTGATGGCGAAAACTTTGAGCCAATACTGGAAAGCTTGGACTAAAGTAATTCCTTTCAT
>JBAXUJ010000062.1:0-7123 GCA_037129735.1 Opitutia bacterium
GCAAGAAAATCCGCTTTTAAATTAGATTGAGTGACGTTGCGGGCCACATTCCGAATCGCAAAAAATTCTGGGCGAGGAAGTGCTTTAATTTGTCGCCACAAATTCGCTATGCTAGAAGTGAACTGGTTGAACGCGGAAAGCACGACATAGGTTTTGACCTTCTATCGTAAGCATTCAACCGCTTTCTAAAAAAATTACTCGTAAGACTCGTTATCGATCTGATCGATGAGAGAAGACTGCAGAAGGCCAAAACAACTATAGCAGGCGAGGGCGTGTCTTTTCTCGTTGGGTAAGCTTTCGTCGTCTATATCTTCCAAATCCTCTAATTGGCTATTAGGAATATCGGCAAAAACTAAGTCTCTGAGTGCAAAGCGGACGGCGGAAAGGGCGCGAAGGAATGCAAGGGCCTGAGCTTTATTGCGTAACACGATAATGGCGGGCTCCCCTTTGGCGGAGGCAAAGGCGGTGGCGAGGAGGCGGGCTTCTTCGCCGGCTTGAGCGGATAAGGTTTCGGCCCAATACGTCGCAATTTCAGGATCCAGGTCGGGAATCTGAGCGCGATTGACCGATACGCGAGCGGCTGCAGGGGCGATGAGTCTTAATAAATCTGAAAGCACATTACGTGCTTCAGCGGTCATGGAGAGACGGAGCTCAGGCATCTTTTTCGAGTTGGGCCTGAAGGTGCCACTGTTGTAGTTCAAGGGCAACCATTTCGGCCGGTTCGCGGTCGCCGCTCCAAACAATAGCGCGCCCTTCGTTGTGTACGGCCATCATTAATTTTTGGGCGACAGTGCGGTCCACTCGTAAGACGGTCATAAAAGCAAGAATCACGTACTGCTGATAGTTAATCGGATCATTGAGTACTAAAACGTTCCAACGCGTATCTAATTTCGGAACCGTTTCGGTTTTAATATCGGGCTTAATTTTTGTCTTGGCCATGTGGTACGAGCACTGCGGAGAGGTTAAGCGAATGTTCGAGTCGGCGCAAGCCGTCGCTGAGTTTTTCGCCGTATTCTTTTGCCCGTGGTCCGTGCGGATTTTGTTCTAATTCCGCTGCCAAATGAGCTAGGGTGGGGCAGGCCATGAGGGCTAGCATTCCCTTTAAATTATGGCATTCTTTGATAATCGATTCGGCCTCAGCGCCCTGCATGACGTGTTCAAACTGCCGGATGACAGATTGGCTATGACGTAGAAAGACACGCCCGGCACATTTTAAATCTTCGATTTCTTCCTCATCGGCTTCGATCAGTGCCGTATGAAATTCGTCGAGTAGGCTTGGTGAGTCTGAGGCGACAAATAAATGGTTAATTTTGTTAATCAAATCGGCACCGCGAATGGGCTTCTGAAAATAATCGTCTAAGCCAATTTGCTTAAGTTCATCTCTATTCATGTCCGAGTAATTCATACCCGTGAGAGCGACTAATTTAGTGGGTCGCCGCTGAGATTTGATTTCTTCCTCACGAATACATTTCGCTAGACTCAATCCATCTAAAAGCGGCATCTGTAAATCGACCAGAATGAGATCAAAATTTTTACTGCGCCATAATTCCAGTGCGGCTTGGCCATCCACCGTGGCGGTCACCTCGTGGCCGACGCTTTTAAGTCGTCGACACGTCACCTCGCGATTTACTTCATTATCTTCAGCTAGAAGTATATTTAATTTAAGTTTAGAATCATTTTCTTTATTCATAGAGTTATACTCGGGGGGTCGAATTAGTGACTGCCCAAAGAAATGATTTAATGCAGATAAAGTGAGCGGTTTGGGTATTTGTTTGATGCCACGGAGATGTAAATCACGGTCAGCAATCAGGATGATATTATTTAAGGGAATCAGTGTGAGGCTAGGAGCTGTGTCTTGAGGTAAATCAACAATCACCTGTGTAAACGGATCCGATTGGCCAATAGACCGATGCCATAATTCTTCTGCCTCTTGATTGCTAGCAGCTAGAATAACTTTGGCGTTACTGCGGGTGAAATAATCGATAAACCAATTTTGAATGTCGACATGTCCGCCCATCAGAAGAATTTTATTCCCGGTTAAATCAATGTGATGAGGGAATTCATACTGAGGATTTGCATCAAGTTTAACCGTGGCGACGAATTTACTGCCGAGACCGAGTTCGCTGTTCACTTCGATGTACCCATCCATCGCTTTGACTAAATCACTCACAATACTCAGGCCTAGTCCGTAGCCACCGAATCGTCTCGCCGTTGAATCTTCGGCCTGAGTAAAGGGCTCAAAAATTGAATTACACTGTTCAGACGCAATGCCTATGCCCGAGTCATGAACGGTGATGTTTACTAAATAATGAGAGCCTTGATCTTTAAAATTCAGGTAGCAGTGAACGAACCCTTTTTCGGTAAACTTGATTGCGTTGCTTAATAGGTTGAGGATTAGGCGATGAAATTTCATGGAATCGCCGATGACACTGCGTGGAGATTTAGGACAGGCGAGGGCCGCGAGTTCGATATTTTTACGCTGAGTGGTTGGGTAATTGAGGGTAACGATTTCTTCAAAGACTTGGACGGGATCAAAAGGAATTTTTTCTAGAATAATTCCACCCATCTCATAGCTCGAGAAATCAAGTACATCTTGAACCAGGTTTTTTAATTCGTAGGAATAGTGGAAAACCTTTTGGATGGTCAGGTCTTTTTCTTCAGTTTTGGCTTCTAAATTTATTTCGCAGAGTCCTTGAATAATGCTCAGCGAATTACGAATTTCGTGGCAGATATTAGCAATGAACAATGATTTATGTTTAAGGCTCAGTTGGGCTTTTTGAAGAGACTCCGAGAGTGCATTGTTTTTCGAAGAATCGGGATTACTTATAACAAATAACCAAAACTGTTTCGGGCAATGATCGTCGGATGTAATGACTATATCGAGACATTCTCCCGGGGACTTAAGAAGTCCGTTTTTGGTCTCAATCTTACCCGACCTGTTTAGATTAAATTCGGGACTGAACTGTTTAAAAATAGTTTCTAATGAATCACCTTCGACCGGTGGCTTGATAAAGAGGTCCTTGAATGAATGACTCGCGTATAAAATAATACCTTTCGTACTATAAATAATTAACGGCCATGGTAGTAGATGGGGAAGCGAGTTTGGTACTACCATAGTTTTTAACCATAGAGCCTAATGATGTTTGAGGGTAAATAAAATCGCTTAGGGTCTTTTCTCTAGTGAAAAACAAGAACTGAACATTGAGATGGATTACTTTGCCATATCTGTCTAAAAATAGGCTATGAAATTCGAGCATCGCCATCAGCCGTTAGCATCTCGTCACGTATTTGTCCGTCGCTTAGTTCGTTATATCGGCTACGCGGCGATTTTTCTCAGTGTTTCGCTCTCACTGGGTGTTTTGGGTTATCACTATATCTGTGCACTTCCTTGGGTGGATGCTTTATTAGACGCCAGTATGATTTTGTCAGGAATGGGTCCGGTGTCACCCATCCCGAATGACGCAGGAAAATACTTTGCTTCTGCTTACGCACTTTTTAGCGGCGTGGCTTTTCTGGGGACATTCTCGATTATCATCGCGCCTGTTTTACACCGCGTGATGCATCGACTGCATTTGACTGACGGCAGAAACTAAGGTCGCTTCTGTTGGTTTAATTTTAGTTTCGCTTTAAGCAGTCGCTTCAAATGTTCGGTCGGAATTTTCTGATCGAACTTAATATGAAAAGTACCTTTGCCGGTATGATAGCCTGCTGTCTCGAATTTCTCGCGTTCGATTTCAGTCATAACTTCAGGGCCAACCCCTACGTTCACATGTTTTTTAAGAACAGCGAAGCCAACAATTTGGCTATCAATAAAATAGAAGGGAACGTTGTACCAAATTTTTTCTTCACACTTAGGAAGAGTTTCTTTGATGAATTCGCGCAAATCATGAAGTAACGGCTGAGCTTCCTTGGCAGCTTTAGCGATGTACTCGTCGACGTTCTTAAATTTTTTCATAGATTTAAAAAGTGCTCAGGAAGGGACTTGAACCCTTAAGCCCGTGAGGGCACTAGAACCTGAATCTAGCGTGTCTGCCATTCCACCACCTGAGCAATCGGTTGGACGATTGAGCAAAGAATGTGGGCGAGGGGTGTCAAGGTTAGGGCTTGCGCAGAGACTTTAACATATAGACGCAGTCGAGATCCTTGGAGAATTTTTTGCCAACGCCTTTCAGCAGTCCAGCTTGTGTAAACCCCACCGACTCATGTAAGTGAATACTCGCGGATTGTTCGCCAGAAATTCGTGCAATGACCGATTGATGGCCGAGTTCTTCTGCGAGTTTAAGTAAAGTCTGTAAGAGCTTTTTACCAATGCCTCGGCGGTGAAACTCGTGATCCACAAAAACCGAGTCTTCAACTGTGGCTGCCCAGCCTTGGCGGCTGTTGTAAGTAGAGATGGAGCCCCAGCCGACGATTTGGTCTCCCATTTCGGCTACAATGACGGGGTGGGAGGGGGAGCGCGATTTCAGCCAATTTTTACGATTTTCAAGGGTTTCCTCGGTTAAATGCCAGGTACAGGTGCTATTCCGGACGTAATAATTGTAAATTCGGTTAATTTCGGGGCAATCAGCCAACTTTGCTGGGCGAATTTGGGCAGTCATGGCTGATTAACTTAGCCAAAACGGGACCTGCTACAAGTCTAGGAAATCCCGTTGACAGATGGGAGAGGGAAGCGTTTGTTGACCGACCTGCCGTATAACACGACCACCTTACATATAGAAGACTATGAAAGTTTCATCCTCACTTAAATCGCTCAAAAAGCGTCACCCCAATTGCCAAGTTGTGCGTCGTAAAGGCCGCATCTACGTGATCAACAAAACCCATCCTCGCTACAAAGCGCGCCAAGGATAAAACTCACCAAACACCTGATTTATATGAAGAAAGAAGGCCATCCTGAATATCATCCTGTAGTCTTTATCGACGTTTCCACAGGTCGCGAATTTCCTACTCGTTCGACGATTAAGTCGAAAGAAACCAAAGTCATCGATGGCGTTGAGCACTTCGTGATCCGTCGTGAAGTAACTATGGATTCTCACCCAGCTTACACCGGTGAGAAGCGCTTCGTTGACTCCGCCGGTCGCGTTGAGAAGTTTAATACTAAGTTCAAACGCGCTGCTAAGTAATTAGAAGTTTGGATACAATTTAAAGGCCGCCCTGGTTAAACCTTGGCGGCCTTTTTGTTTGGGTATTATTCCCGAGTGATTTGGGAATTTTTAACTAAGCAGATCTAAATTTTAGGAAAATAGGCATTTTTTGTGATTTATTTTTCAAATTCGCTAAATCGCACAAAACAGCTGTTTTTATTGTCTAAAATTGTGAATAACGTGACTAATAAATGTGAGCAGAGTGTGAGTTTGACGGAAAATCGTCAATTTATGCTTGATTTAAGACTCCACCTGTAACAATTGTGTATCCGCTATGAAGCAAATCCTACCTATCCTCACCCTCACGACTCTCACTGCTGCTGCGTTTGCCGACGCTGGCGCCGCTGCTCCTGCAGCACCTGCAGCTGCTGGTCTCTCCTACAACCGCGTTGGCATCAGCCGCTCCGGACAAGACACTAACCTGTCTGTATCTGGTTTGCTTGGTTCTTCCAACTTCCTCGCCACTGTTGAGACCTCTTCTGGTCTCGTTGGCGTTAACACATATACTTCGGCTGGAAAAAATACTGCCGACTCCGTTGGCTTCAGCCTCGGTTACGTTTTCAAGAACGTGGTTGCTGGTATTGATGCTACTGTTTCGGTTGGTGCTGGAAACCAATCTGTAGGTTCTCAAGTCGGAGTTAACCTCCGCCGTGCACTCAATGAAGTTGTTAGCGGTTTAGAAGTAGCAATCGGTTACAAGCAACAAGAGACCGATAAGGATCAGTCCACTATCGTACCTCTTACTGGCAAAGCTTCCGCTTGGACTTACGAAATCTCTTACAACATCAATAAGCAGTACTCAGTTGCTTACTCATTAACCGACTTCGGTAATGACGCTAGCAACATCAAGAACGCTCATACGTTTGCTGTTCGTTATAACTACTAATCTTCGGATTAGTTGTTAAACACTTAAGGGCTCCGGAAACGGAGCCCTTTTTGTTTGGCGAGTTTACTTTGCGCTGAGGCTTTGTGTCACTGCCGCACTGAGCTGGTCAAACAGAGCGTAACGACGCGCATACAGCGCACGCTTGTTTGTTTTAATCTCTTCGCGGCTGCGACGAATCTCACGCAGGGGTAATTCAAACCATCCTTCTTCAACAGCTTTACCATCGGCCTCTTCCCACATCTGATTGTAATTAAAAGAGATTTTATTCCAGGGCACAGAAATCATGTGCTTACCTGAACTCATTTGAATCGAGTTTCCAGCTCCCAGGAGTCGACTGATACCCAGAGCACTGACCACTTCTTGTAGGGCAAAGATGGCCATAGCCTTAGCACGAACTCCGTGCATGGCCTTCCAGGAGGCCTTAATCGTCTCTTCATTAGCTCCTGAGCCACCTTGAATAGCCCCAGCATAGGCAATCCACTGGCCATTCACTTCTTCAACGGCAAAAGCAATCGAGCAGAGTTCATCACCGATTTTATCGCAGTGCACACCCAAGGTCCATTGGCCTTCGCGACGGAAGCGATAAGTGCTCGATAGCTTAAATTGAATATTACCAAGATCTTCACCCAAAGGGACATCGGCGATGGTTAATTTTTCCTCCCTCTGGATAGTGAGCGACTCAAGAAGTGGACCTCTTTTTAAATGTGCAAATCGTAGTGAGTCCTTGAGCACTTTAAGTTTCTTATCATTTCCCCAGCGGGTTGAAACATAGCCCCGCAGCGTGCGAAAACAGTGGAAAGGGTTAGCCTCGAGAATAGCTTGGTTTTCGGGTTCTTGTAAAAAGCTAAGCCAATCAACAAAGACATCTTTTTGCGCAAAAGCGCTTAGGGATGCACCAAGACTTTTCACCAACCGGGATCGCCAATTTCTTCCCTGATGTGCCTCTTGAGTTAACTTCCAAGCAAGTATTCCCACGCCTAGTCGGCTTTGTGGAAGGATGCTAGGTAAGAGGTTCGACATAGCTAACGCGAACAACTTGATACCAAGTTAAGCCAAGGGCGATTGTAGAATTAAACTACTTAGTCTCAATGTGCAC
>JBAXUJ010000063.1:0-7078 GCA_037129735.1 Opitutia bacterium
GATTGGCTTGAAGAATCGGGGTTTATTAAGACCGAAGTGCGAATTGTTACAAAAGAGTCACAAGAGCCGGGCTTTGAGACAATTTTAGGCACAGCGATTCGGCCAACTAAGTAATATTTTAGGGTAAATACTCATTATTGAATGCGGATAAGTTTAGGTCTTTTTGCCTTGTTAATGCTTGGCAAAATTACGCTCTAACGGCACTTTCAGAGCCATACTTTCGAGAGCCCCCAAGCTCCTGCACCCCCGATGGCTTTACCCATTCTCCGTCTCTTTCGATTAGCAATAGTCGCAACCCTAGTTGCGCTATTTGCCGGAACTTTTGGCTCCACGCTTTGCCTGGCTCAAAATAAAGCGGCCGCAACAAAACCAGCCGAAGATCCTCTCACCATTCTTTTTAACAAAGCCATGCTGGCGATGGACAATAAGAAGTACGATGAAGCTCTGAAAAATTTAGATGAATTAGAGAAGAAAGCACCCAAGCTCGAAACAAAATTAGCAGCGGTCGTTCAATTCAAACGTGCCTCCTGTTACTATCTCAAAAAAGATTGGTCGAAGGCCGAAGGAGCAATCAATTTATTTTTAACGAAGTTCCCCAAAGGCACCGAAGATTTTTTTGATATTAATGATAATAAAATCGGTGTCGCTCGTTTAACCTTAGTCGAAGTCTATGGCGGTCAGTCTAAATGGGAAGATGCATTAAAACTTTTAAGCGAACTTCGCAACAGCCCGCTCATACAACCGCAAGACCGTGTGAGTGCGTACGCTCTCTCGGGTCGCATCATCGTCGAACAAGCCAAGAGTGGCACAGAGCCAGAAAAGAGAAAAGCTTACGGTCAAGCCTTAGAACTTCTTAAGAAAGCGATTGCAGGTGGACTAGGTACACCCGAAGCGCGTGAAGCCGGCAATCAACTCGTTGAAGTTTATACCAAACTCGGGCTCGTTAAAGAAGCCGAACAATTAAAAGCAGAGATTGATTCTAAGGGATCGGGCTCGCCTGCCGAAATCGTCAGAGCTAACTTCCAACGTATCGAAATCGGCGATGCCCGTTTCGCGAGTGCAGAAACTTGCACCGATGAAAAAACCAAACTCGAGTTGTATCGTCAGGCCTTAGCCAGTTACCAAGGCGTATTGCGTCGAAATAATATTACGCACTCGATTACCAAGGCGCTGGAGCAAAAACAAAACGAACTAGATAATCTTCTACGTGTTACTGGCACGGTCAGTGATGAAACCAAGGCGAAGATTGAGACTGCAAAATCCGAACTCGCCCTGTTCCAGAAAATTGAAAGTGAGTTTTCTAAGAACAAAGACTACGACGCACTCATCGCCTATCGTATCGGTCTTTGCTTACTAGAATTAAAATTACCCTGGGAAGCCTTCGTCGGATTCCGTGATATTTTTGATAACTCTCCTAACTTCACGAAAGTAACCGGGGCTTACTACTATTACATTTTGGCACTTCGTGAAATCGGACGAAACACTGAAGCCCAAGCTAAGTGCAAAGAGTTCTTACAAAAATTCCCTGAAGCCGAACAGGTTTCTGAAGTCGCTGTGATTCTCGGTTCCATCTCGCAAGATCGCGAAGAGTACCCCGAAGCCATCGAACATTATAAGTGGGCGAAGCAGAATGTTAAGAAGATGGATCCTTCGACACTCGAAGAATTAGATTTCCGCATCGCAGCCTCTTACTTCGCACAAGTGGAATGGGAAAAAGCACGCGTCGCCTTGGATGAATTTGCGCGCAAATATCCGAAATCACTCGGCAAAGAACAAGTCACTTACATGCGTGCCCTTTGCTGGTTCTATCAGGGCAAATACAAAGAAACCAAACAAGGTTTCGATGATTACCAGAAACAATATCCGAAGGGCGCTTTCTTGCCCGACGTTCGCTACCGCCAAGCCATTATTAAGTACGGACTCAATCCACCTGAAATCGCTGAGTGTCAGAAAATCTGCCAGGATTGGTTAAAGGACTACGGCGCAAGCAGCGTGCCCGAAGTACAAAATCAAATCCCTGAAGTACACACTCTTATTGGTGATGCCGAGGCGCGATTAACCACTGATCTCGATAACGCCATCCGCACAGCCGATAATAATATTAAGACCAACGGCGAACCAGCGGTTAAGAAAAAATATATCCAAGAGAAGGACCGACTTGAAAAAGAGAAAGAAGTTCACGTCGTCAAAACTATCGAAGCGTATATCGCTGCGGCCAAAACAAGTAAGAATAATCCTAGTGCTCTTGAATTCGTCGTACAGGAATTAAACAAACTTCTCTCGGGTCGCGGTGAACATGAAAAACTAAGAAATCTTTATCTAGAAATCTACAACTGGGATCACAATAGCCCCAAAGCGATGTCGTATCTCTACGAGATTATTAAAGCGACTGAACGTATGGGCGATAAGCCGGAGTTTGCTCAACGTACCGAGGCTACCCAGAAGAAATACAGTGCACTCTTAGCTGTGGCCCGTCGCAAAGTAGATGATTTAACCAAAGACGATAATACCACCCCCGGCGTACTCTCCGCTGCTAAGGCTGAAGTAGCTAAACTCTCCGATGCATTGGCCGTCGAACTCGATCAAATTGAGAAGGACCGACAAGTAAGTATCCAAGCTGCAAAAACTGAAGCTCTGGGGATGCTTTCAAAGTCGGTCGCCGAGTCCATCAATGACCGCAAACAAGAAGGCTCTGAAAAGTTAATTATCTTCTTAGCCGAAAAAATTTCGCGTAAAGTAAAACGTGTGAAACCTGGTGTCGCTCTCGACCCCAAGGCCTATACCGCTGAGAAAGCTGAACAGGAAATAACTCAGTTACTTAAACTCGAGCAAAACAAAGACTCATTAATTGCTCAAGCGCGTGGCTATTTTGCCCTCGCCCAACTCTCGACCTTCTTACGCAATCCCGAGAAGACCGATCTGTATTTCCGCAAGATTTCCAACAACTATAAAGCCGAAGAACTCAGCTCCACCCTCTTAGGCGTGGTGGGAGATCATCTTGTTGCGAAAAGAAATTATCCAGCCGCCGAAGGCCTGTATCAGTACCTGCTCGAGCACCATCGCTCGTCTGAATATGCCGACTTTGGTTTTGCGGGTATGGCAGAAGTTCGCCTGAACCAAGGTAAATTTAAAGAAGCGCTCGACCTCTGTAATGAGGCCACGGACAACAACATTGTGATGTCCAAGGAAAAGGATATTAAATTTGCTCACGCCCGCGCCTTGGCAGAATTAGGACGCTACGAAGAAGCCCGTAAGGAATTCGAGGAGATTGTTAAGACCAAGGAGTGGAAAGGCGAAACCACCGCGGGTTGTCTTTACTGGATTGGACAGATGGAAGAGCGCCAAGGAAACTCTGCTGAAGCAGTCGCCTTCTATCGTCGCTGTTATCAAACCTGGAAGAAGTACGAATTCTGGTCTGCTAAAGCGTATCTCGGTACGGCAAAAATTTTAGCCGGAAAATTAAATCAAAAACCTGACGCTAAACTTCTCCTCGCAGAAATGCTGTCGAAGGACCGCATCAAAGACACGCCGGAGGCTAAAGAAGCTAAAATCCTAATGCTATCACTCTAAGATCATGCGAGTTGCTCACCTATTTCTCATCGCCTTCTTCGCACCACTCGTCAGCGAAGCCCAAACCCTTTTCTTTAAAAATAACGAACGCTGGGAAGTGAATGATCCATTCAAAATGGATAAGTCACTGCCACCTAAGCCACTGATTGACCCCAAGAAAGCCATTATCAGCACAACCAAAGGAACCATCGAACGCACCAGTCGCCAAGGTGACGTTGATATGGTTTTAACCAAGAAAATCAGTGAAGTGGAAGGCATTGTTTGGGCTCAGCCTGAAAAAATCGCTCAAGCCCAAATCTACGTTAGCCGCGGTGAACCTAATCTGGCCCTCGATGAAATCGAACCCGTGATTAAATTCTTCGAACCGTTAAAGAAAGTTCCTGGCTCATGGTGGTTAAAAGCATCGATGATTAAATTAGATGCCTTGGATCGACTCGAAAACGATGCAGCGATTTCTAGTTTCTTAGAAAATCTCGAACGCGCCGATGATGGTACCCTGCCCGAACTCAGTACCAAAATTAAAGTAGCCCGACTCGTTCAGAGTTATCGCAAAAATGAATTCGAGAAAGTCATTACCGAATCCACTGAATTAATTAAATCGGTTGATGACGTAGAAATTCTCGCTCGTTTACACATTCTCAAAGGAAGCTCCTTACTCGTGACTAAAAAATATGAAAATGCGATGAACACTTTCTTACGTGTTCCTGTTTTCTACGGTTCACAAGTTGAGCAAATCCCCAAAGCCCTTCTAGGTGCCGCTCAATCCTTCCGTGGCATGGATGGTCCTACCACCAAGGAACAAAAACTTGAAGAGGTTTCCAATCGCTACCTCCGCAATCTCATCGCCAACTACCCTCTCTCCAAAGAAGCCGAAGAAGCCAAAAAACTACTGCCCAAAGAGGAGCGAATCGAAGCTGAGGCTGATGTGGGTAAGATCAAAGATGCTGAATTCATCCCCGAAGCCCCCGTTAAACCCACTACGGATGGAGCAGAGGAAAAACCTCAAGAAATGAGCAAGTGAACCCTTGCCCCCTTTTTAATCTCAACCTAAATAAAATCTAACACCCCCTGTTTACTATGAAGACAATCCGCCTCCCACTCCTCACGATGGCCTTCCTCGGAATGATGACCGTCCTCGCCTGCGCTCAAGAAGCTGCTGGCGTGAAAGAGAAAACCATGATGCACCTCTTCGTTGAAGGTGGCTGGGTCATGTACCCAATCACTCTCTGCTCGGTTGCCATGATCTGGTTCATCGTCGATGGCACCATCCGCACGAGCGCTCAAAAACTTTATCCAGCCAGCCACGTCACCCAATTGCGTGAACTCTTCAAGCGCGGTGACTACGTCGGTGCATACAACTTCGCCAAGACCGCAGGTTCACCTGTGGCCGAAGTCGTACGTGCAGGTGTTGCTCTCGCACCTGATGGCAAAGTCATGACCGAAGAAGCGGTCATCTCAGAAATTTCTCGCATTCAGGCCGACCTCATGGGCCGCGCGTCTTACCTCTCAGTAATCGGTGTGTGTACTCCGATGATTGGTCTCACTGGTACCGTGACTGGTATGATGAAGGCGTTCGACAAGCTCGGCTCATCGGGCGTAGGTGACCCTTCCCAGCTCGCAGGCGCGATCGGCGAAGTTCTCGTCGCCACCGCTTCAGGTCTCTTCATTGCAATCCCTGCGTTCATCTGCTACTACCTCTTACGTAATCGTATTCAAAAAGGTATTCACGATGTTCAAGAAATCGTTACCGGTCTCTTCCGCTCCTTCCCTTACGATGAAGTCAAAGGTCGCGCGATCGGTGATGACGAAATCTACGCCGCTAAGCCCGATTGGAATGCATCCAGCACTCCTCCCTCCGCTTAAGTTAACCCCTTAAACCTAAAAGACTAACCATGGCAGGAGGAGGCGGAGGCGGGGACGGAGAACCGGAATTCCAAGTAGCACCGATGATCGACGTGCTCCTGGTCTTACTGATTTTCTTCATGTCCATCACCTCAGCCCAAGTCTTGAAGGTTGATAAAAATATCAAACTTCCCGTCGCCCTTCACGGTGTAAAACGCGACGACAAAGCGGCTGCTGGATTAATCAATATTTCTTGGGACGCGAGTACGGGTCAGGCGAAATACAAACTCGATGACCGCGAGTTAGATATCAACGACAAGGACGGTATCTCCAAGGAACTCGCCGCGCGCAAAGGTACCAACGAAAAATTCCGCCTGCTCATCCGCGCCGATCGTCAGTGCCAAGCTAAATTTATTTCTAAAGCACTCGAATGGGGTGCTGAAGCTGGAATCGATAACATCGCCTTCTCGGGCCTCAACCGCGACGAATAAAAAATGCGCCTCGCCCCTCAAGAAGCCCCTGCGGATGCCGGATTCCAAATCGCACCGATGATCGATGTGGTCTTCGTGATTATGCTTTTCTTCATGGTGATGGCTGGCGCCGTCAAAGTGGAACATGAACTAAAAACTACTCTACCTGGTAACGCCGAAACCGCTAAAGAAACCGAAATGCCTGACGAGGTTACCATCGGTGTCGCGGAGAACGGACAGATCACCATCAACGAAGATCCTGTAGGTCAGCCCCAAGACCGTGAACTCGAAGGTCTCTTCAATGAAATGACCAAGATGGCTCAAGCCGCTAAACAATCTAAGACTAAACTCCTGATTACCGTGCAAGCTGAAGAAGCCGCTCGATACGAGAGAGTTATCAATGTGCTCGATGTCTTAGCACGGGCCGACATCAGCAATGTGACCTTCGCAGTTGCTGAACCAGAATAATTAATTTTAATAAGAAACATGAAACTGTCCGCCCTCTTCTTCTCTTTAATCGTGTTGGCACTGTCCGGTTGCATCGTTGTCATCGAAGCCCCCCAGAAAAAAGACGGTGCTAAAGCAGAAGTCGCTAAAGCCACTGATAGCGCGCAGAAGTAAGTACTTGCGGTAACTATGAATAAGACCGTCTTTGGAATTATTCTTGGTACCTCAATCGCGATAGCGATTTACGCCATTATTGGATATACGTTCTTAACGCCTGGTCGCACAGTGCATACGTCGATGATGGAAGCCTATGCTGCCTATCCTTGGCGCATTCTCATTCACGTCTTCGCCTCACTCGTGGCATTAGCGATTGGACCGTTCCAATTCATCCCATCGGTGCGTCGACACAAAATCTTACATCGCACTCTAGGCTCAATCTACTTTCTAGCCGTTTTCATCGGAGGCATTTCAGGATTGTTTACCGCGACTATTGCCCAGGGCGGAATTATTTCACAGGTCGGCTTCATGGTTCTGGCTTCACTATGGATTTACACCGCTGGTCGCGCACTACGTGCCATTAAGCTCAGGAATTACCAGGAGCACGAAGAATGGGCGATGCGTTGTTTTGCTCTGACCTTCGCGGCCGTAACGATTCGTGTGCAACTCGGCATGGGCTTCGCCACCGGATATAAATTTGAAGACTTCTACTGGATGCTCAGCTGGACCTGCTGGATTCCCAATCTCATCTT
>JBAXUJ010000064.1:0-6927 GCA_037129735.1 Opitutia bacterium
GAACCGCTTCAGGTACTGGACGAGCGAGAGATAAGAGGTGAGAGAAAGTAAGTTCTGCAGTAGCGATGGTATTGCCCGAAGGAGTGTTCATCACGATGACACCACGTTCGGTGGCAGCATCGACGTCGATATTGTCGACGCCTACACCCGCACGACCTACGCAAACAAGTTTATGAGCGGCGTTGAGTACTTCGCGGGTGATCTGGGTCTCGGAACGGACCAAAATAGCGTGCACGTCTTTCACTAATTCGAGCACCTTTTCGGGTGACGAACCATAGGCTTCGATGACCTCATAGCCGGCTTGGGCTTTGAGGAGGGCGACCCCGGTGGGTGAAATCTTATCAGCGACGAGTACCTTTGGCATAGAGGGTAGGATTTGAGACAGAAAACGAGCCCTTTGGCAAGGCAAGCCAGTTAACCTAAACTATTGTCATAAAGGGGTTTCAGAGCCTGCGATGGGCATAATCAGCCAAATCGTAGCAATCGGGGCTCATTTCCTCAATAAATCGGCATGGGTCGAGGGGGCGGTAGCCTTCTCCAGACGTTGTGAATCTCGGAGCAAAGAGATACAAAAGATTTTCGGCGCGTGTGCAGGCTACGTAAAACAGGCGGCGTTCTTCTTCCACGTCGCCTTCTTCGATCGCGCGAGTCAGAGGTAAGAGTCCATCGGCCACACCGAGTAAAAACACAATTGGGAACTCGAGTCCTTTCGATTGGTGAATGGTGGTGAGCTTCAACATGTCTTCCTGTGGTTCAGGATTTTTATCGGAAGTTTCGCCGTTCATTAAAACAACTTGAGCGATTAAATCACCGAGATCGGGAAACTTTGAGGCGAAGCCGATGAGTCCGGTTAAATCTTGTTCGCGATCTTTCCAATCGGGAAAAAGAGTTTTCATGTGTGTGCCGTACCAGCCTTCAATGCATACGCGCACGGTTTCAGCGGGAGTACGTGAAATTTTTTCTTCATGTTTTTCGCGAGCATGCGTAAATAAATCCGACGAAGGATTTACGGGGGCAGGTTTTTGTTGAGCGTTTTCGATGCCTTCCAACATGTCCTCGAGCGTGATGGTTAAGTCGTTGAAATCGTCTTTAGCTACATCGGTCACTTTTTTGAGGACTGCGGGATCGCGCAAGGCGCGGACTAAGCCACGTCGTTGGTTAACTTCCACTTCCTGGGCGGCACGGATAATTTTATCTGCACCGATGGGGCCAATTTTAGGCAATAAACACAGTACTCGGGAGAGTGCGACCGAGTCGTTGGGATTATGGATAAATCGTAGGTGGGCTAAAATATCTTTAACGTGAATTAAATCGAAGAACTTATGTCCGCTAGTGATCACAAAAGGAATGCCGAGTGCGTTGAGTTCCATCTGCAACTCGATGGACTGATAGTGGGCTCGGTATAAAATATGAATGTCGGCTAAGGCGTGTCCCTCTTGGTGAAGTTGATGAATCTTTCGTCCGATGAGTTTAGCTTGTTGGGAAGTGTCGCCGACTGTGAATAAAGTCGGTTGCATACCACTTCCACGGACGGCCTTTAATTTTCGTTCAAAGCCATCGACGCTGGGGCGGTGTGCTAAAATTTCATTCGCGAAGGAAAGAATCTCGGGCGTGGAACGATAATTAATATCGATAGTATGAATCTGGGTTCCTGGATGTCGCTGGGGGAAGGTGACGATATTTTCCCAGTCGGCCCCGCGCCAGGTATAGATACACTGAGCGTCATCACCGACGGCCATGATTTGGTGTTCTGATGCTAAGAGATCGATAATTTTACTTTGGAGTCGATTGGTATCTTGAAACTCATCGACTAAAAGGTGCTGAAAACGTTGGCGATAATGGGCTAAGGCGGCTGGGTCTTTTTCGAGCACTTGTAGCCAGAGGACTAAGAGGTCATCGAAGTCACAGACGTTGCGTGCCTTTTTCGCTGCTTCGTAAGCTTCGCAAAATTTGAGTAATTTTTCTGGTCCACCTTTCATCCAATCCAAGCGCTCGCTCATGACCTCGAGCACGGGACGCAGTGTATTACGGGCGTGCGAGTACGCATCGAGAATTACGGGTGCCTTAGGATTAGTTTTATCTTTTATAAAAGCTCCGTCGATTTCTTTGATGATTCCGGAAAAAAGCTGCTCGGATTCTTTTTGATCGATGATGGTGAAGTCGGGATTACGATCAGCGGCTTGAGCGTTACGGCGCAGGATACGTTGGGCGATGGAGTGGAAGGTGCCGCCCCAGAACTGTCCGCGTGGGACGCCTGTTAAATCCTCGACGCGCTCGAGCATTTCCTTCGCGGATTTATTGGTGAAAGTGAGTAAGAGGATATCCCACGGTTTGGTGCCTTGATGAAGCAACCAGGCCACGCGGTAGGTGAGGGTGCGGGTTTTTCCTGAGCCTGCGCCGGCTAGGACGAGTGCGGGTCCACGGGGTGAGGTTACCGCTGCGAATTGTGCCTCGTTCAGTTCAGCTTTAAAGTCGACAGGAGGATAACCGTGCACGGCTTAAGCAGGAAAAGTCTTTCGACGTTCGAGTAGATTAAATTTAACGACTTGTTCGTCTGCTTTGTAGGATGAGCGCACAAGCGGACCTGATTCGACGTGTTTGATTCCCAATCCTAACGCGAAAGTTTTCCATTCAGCAAACTCATCGGGATGAACCCAGCGATCAATCGGTGCATGTTCTTTGCTGGGAGATAAGTATTGTCCGATGGTGATGATGTCGACGCCCGCGGCGGCGATATCTTTTAAAAGTTGAGCGACTTCTTCTTTCTTTTCTCCAATGCCCAGCATGAGTCCCGTTTTGGTAATGAATCCGCGGGATTTAGCGTGTTTAAGAACCCAGAAAGAACGGTCGTAGCGAGCGGTTTTGCGGACGGGACGTTGGAGACGTTCGACCGTTTCGAGGTTGTGATTCAAGATGTCGGGCTGTGCGTCTAAAAGTGTATCGAGGTGAATTTGTTCACCGCGAAAATCGGCGGGTAGAACTTCGATGGTGGTATTTGGATTTCTGTGGCGGGTAGCGCGGATGGTGGCGGCCCAGACGGAAGCACCGCCGTCTTTTAAATCATCGCGAGCGACGGAAGTGATGACCACGTGACGCAATTTCATCTGTGAAATCGATTCAGCGACGCGGGCTGGTTCACCGAGATCGAGTTCACTGGGTCGACCCGAAAGCACAGCGCAGAAAGTGCATGAGCGGGTGCAAATGTTTCCGAGGATCATCACGGTGGCGGTGCCACGTGACCAACATTCACCGAGGTTGGGGCATTGGGCGGACTGACAAACCGTGTGGAGTTTATTTTTGTCTACGTTCTCGCGGGTCTCGAGATAGTCAGGTCCGGAGGGTAGAGGGGCGCGGAGCCAATCGGGTTTGCGGGCGGACTCAATCATCGGACATTCACCATTATCGATTCTGGTAGGTTTTCAACTCAACAAAAGAAAAGGGGCGTTCTCCTATCCGAGAACGCCCCTTTGCTATAAAGACTTAATTAAACCTTAGAAGGTTTTCTTAAGTGAGATTGCGTAGAGACCACCGTTGATTACGCTCGAAGCAGCTGCACCGCTCGTTTGTACAGCAGAACCAGGGGTGTTGCTGTAGGCAACCGTTGCAGCGAAACCAGCTACAGGGTAGGTAAGGGAGACGGAGTAGTCTTCGTTGTTGTTGCTTGAAGCAGTGCTGTCAGCCCAACCGTAGTGGAGACCGAGGTCGAGACCTTTAACAGCAGGGATGCTGTAGGTGTAACCGAGTTCGTAGTAGTAACCGAAGTTGGTGAAACCAGAACCGGTTGAAGAGTTAGCGATTTCTTTGGAAACCTTAGCGGTTACGCCAGCGTAGGTAGCTGCAACGTTGATTTCGCTGAAGTTTGCGTAGTTACCACCTTGGTAAACGTAGGCGATGTAACCAACAGAGACGTCAACTTGGGAAACTTTGAAACCGTAGTTCGCGTAGAGATCGAGCTCGGTGTTGTATTCGGAGTTATATCCGTCGCCAGCTGAGGACAGCCAAGCACCAGCCGAGAGGCCAGAGGTGTGTGCAACATCGTAACCACCAGAGATGGCAACAGTGTTAGCATTTTGTGAAACGCCACGCCAGATGTAGTTGCTGGAGATAGCGAGGTTACCGGACTGTGTCCAAGCTGAAGCAGGAGCAACAGCAGGAGCAGCATCTGCCATAGCGGCAGCGGCAACGAGGGTGAGGGTTGTAATGGATGCGATATTTTTCATAGCGTTTTCATAGGTACTAGGTTTTTTTTGAATGTCCAATCTTATTTTTACTTTGTGAACATTGAATAAAATGAGTGTCCTATTATCAAAGTATGCCTAAAATAAGGCAATTGCTGATAGTTTTTATACTTAAAAGCTTACAAGACTGCCTGAATAGCTGATTTATAGGTCCGCAAATATTCTTTCGCAGAGTTATTCCAGGAGAACTCTGACACCATGGCATTTTTCTGAACGGATTTAAAATCTTTCTGCGAACGGTAAAGTTTGAGCGCTTGATTGATCGCCCATTCAATGGCGGGAGAATCAGAATTATTAAATACAATACCACTTCCTTCAGTGGATTTTTCGTTCCAAGTTTTTACAGTGTCAGCTAGTCCACCTGTGGAACGTACGATTGGAATTGTTCCATAAGCCATCGAGTAAAGTTGATTGAGTCCGCAGGGCTCAAAGCGACTGGGCATTAAAAAGAAATCGCATCCCGCTTCGATTTGGTGAGCGAGTGCATTATTGTAACCAATGCGCACGGCGGCTGAACCAGAAAAATCTTCTGCGAGTTTTTTATAATTATTTTCTAAGGCAGGATCGCCGCTGCCGAGTAAGACGAACTGAATTTTTCCAGCCCGTAAAAACTTAGGTAATACGGGAAGGGCTAAATCTAAGCCTTTTTGTTCCCATAATCGTGAAACTACTCCAATCAGAGGAATATCACTCTGTGGATTAAGGTTTAATTGTTTTTGTAGGTCTAATTTACAGGCGGCTTTATTGGTCAGCTTTTTAACATCAAAGTTCTTAGCTAGATTTTTGTCGGTGGCTGGATTCCATTCTTCCATATCCACACCATTCAGAATGCCCGTGAGGTCAGCTTTTCGACGGCGCAGAAATTCATCGAGTCCAAAGCCATACTCCGCCGTCAGAATTTCCTGAGCATACGTTGGGCTGACGGTGGTTACCTTGGTGGCGTGCAGTATTCCACCCTTCAAAAAGTTTACCCCACCGTAGCATTCAATTTCGTCGGGATGATACAACCATTCAGGCAAATGCAAGAAGGGCATGACACGTTTGCTGAGCAGGCCTTGGTGTTGCAGGTTGTGAATGGTGAGAATCGATTTTGATTTTCCGAGTAAGGTGCCTTTAGCGGTTGTGTTGAGTACGACCGGAATCAGTCCAGTCGTCCAATCATGACAGTGAATGATATCGGGTATCCAATTCAGTGCCAGACACGCATCGAGCGCAGCGCGACCAAAGAAGCACGCACGTTCGGCGGTGTTTTCTTGTTCGGGATAAATTTCACGCGCGCCGTAGTATTCGTTATGTTCGATGAACCAAGCTTCGGCCTTAGGTGCTAAGTCGATTTTTCTGACGCGACAGGTGGCGCGGAGTTGATCGCCGGCGACGTTTACTTTTAGAGATTCAATCAGGGTGCCTAATTTTTCCTGATCGGGCACTGAACCGTAAAGGGGTGAAACTACACGCACCTCATGTCCTTCCGCGGCTAGGGCTTTGACAAGGCCAGCTACCGCATCACCTAGTCCGCCTGCTTTTGACCAAGGTGTTAACTCGGGACTGATATGGAGAATCTTCATCTCCAATTATTCAGTCGGTTTAGAACCACGTCCTATCCAATTGATTAAAGGCACGCAGGCTAAAAGTAAAAGGAAGGCGATGAGCATGGATAGGTTTCCAGCAAAATCGTGCACGGTACCTAAGAAGGAAAAATCTTTGCTACCCATTTCGGCGCCCCAGAAATCTCGATCGAGTGAAGCGGAGCGATGTTCGAGTGCGTAGAAGGCGAGATAGGTGTTACGGAAAATATTTACCATGATGGCCACCGCACCAGAAATGATAATTAAGAAGATGCGACGAACGAGTGATCCAGGAAAACCCCCTTCAATAAAGATGGCGCCTAAAAAGGCTCCCACGAATACACACGCGGAGAGCGAGCGGATACCCGAGCAGGCATCGGCAATGCCGACCGCGTCTTTATTGGCAAACTCGATGGTATTGCCATTCACTTTGATCGTTTCACCCGAAAGTCTTAAGACTCCTGAAACGAATTCAGTGACGTTCGTGAGCAGTTCGCCTTTGATGCGGTTATCGACGAGATAAAGAAATGGACCGGAAATAATCCAAACGCAGGCAGGAAAGAGGAGGAGTCCGACGATACTCCAGCGCACTGCGTTAGAAGGGGTTGATCCTTCGGGTCCTTGGGCTGAGATAAAACCGAAACTCAAAACTGTGCCGACGAGACCAAAGGAAATCGCAATGGTGGGTCCGACGCCAGTTCCGTAGATAGCTCTGATTGCACCGCCACCGACAAAAGTGAGTATCGAGAAAATGGCAGTGAAGTTAACCAGGGCCATAAACCATCGTGAAGTGGGATTTCCTATAATGGTTTTTTGTCCGGTTAAATAGGCGTAGAGTTCATCCCAACGTTCGTAGAGAACGTAAGCCGAGAAGAAAGGAACCAGATAGCCGAAGGTGTAATCATTCTTAGTGCTCCAGATGTTCCACTGGTCCCAGCAAGTGAGCGCAGTCATTCCGACGATAATACCAAAAAGTCCGAGTGTGGTTTTATCGAGTCGCGGTTGTGAAGTTGTACTCATGAAAGTTTAGGTACGGCAGCGAGAAGAGTTTTGGTGTATTCTTCCTTCGGGTTCTGCAGAATTTGCTCGGGAGTGCCAGCCTCAACAATTTCACCCTTCGACAT
>JBAXUJ010000065.1:0-6919 GCA_037129735.1 Opitutia bacterium
GTAATTACCGCCCAAATACGGCTTGCATAGTTAAGTCCAACCTGTCACGACATTAGGCTTAACTTCGTTAGGGAGAGGGGCGGAGCCCTTCTCACGCTGGCCGGAGAGCGAAAGCTCTTTCCAGACGGAGGTACCGGCCAAACGGCGGGTCCTCGGGAATTTCTCCCAAGTCGGTCAAAAAAACAAAACCAAAACTCACCACACACATGGCAATCAACAAGTCGGAAATCATCAAAAGCAACCAGCAGGGTGCTAAAGACACGGGCTCACCTGAAGTCCAAGTCGCACTCATCTCTGGTCGCATTAACCACCTCACCGAGCACTTGCGCGATCACCGCAAGGACTTCCACTCACGCCGCGGTCTCATCATGCTGACCAACCGCCGTCGTAAGTTGCTCAATTATTTAAAGTCGAGCGATCTGGACCGTTATAACGCCCTCATCGTTAAACTCAACCTGCGTAAGTAATTTAGGCGCACAGCGCTGAGTTACCACGCACGTCCCAGCCCATGCTGGGACGTTGTCTTTCACCACCACAAAACAAAAACCCGCTGAGCAATTCCGCTCGGCACCAAACCCAAATAAAAATATGAAACAACAACACTCCGTGACTATCGAAGAACTCGGTATCACTATCAGCACAGGTTCATTAGCACGTCTCGCTAATGGTTCTGTCACGATCAGCAAAGGCGAGACTACGGTCTTCGTTTCTGCTACCGCCGCCGAAGAATTGCGTTCACCCGACCAAGACTTTTTCCCGCTCACCGTAGACTACCGCGAAAAGTTTGCTGCCGCTGGCCGCTTCCCAGGTGGTTATTTCCGTCGCGAAGGTAAACCTTCCGATAAGGAAATTTTAACCTCACGTCTTTGCGATCGTCCTCTGCGTCCTCTCTTCCCTGAGGGTTTCTTAAATGAAGTTCAAGTCATTGGCTTACTGCTTTCGGCTGACCTCGTGAATGAGCCCGATGTCTTGATGGTAAACGCTGCATCTGCTGCCTTACTATGTTCTGACATTCCTTGGAACGGTCCAATCGGCTGCGTACGCGTCGGCCGCGTTGAAGGTAAGTTCGTTGTTAACCCAACCCACGAACAACAATTCGCTTCTGACCTCGACTTAATCTACGTCGGCAACGAACGCGACATGATGATGATTGAAGGTTCGGCTGATCAAATTCCTGAAGGCGACTTCATCGCTGCTCTCGCTTTTGCTCACCAAGCAATCCAACCGATTATCGCTGCTCAGCGTAAATTAGCTGCTCTCTGCGCGAAGAAGAAGAAAGCTTTTCCTCTCGTGGTTTGTGAACCTAAAGCCCTCGCGATTTGCGAGCGTACTGCGGGCGAAGGTGACCAATTACAAAAAGCAATTTTCTTGGCTTCCAAGAAAGACCGTGGTGACGCGGTTAAAGCGGTTGTTGAAAAAGCAAAAGCTGCTTGCCAAGCCGAACTCGGTGAAGGTTTCGACGGTCGCCAAATCAAGATGGCTTTCGAAAAACTCCAAGAAAAAGTTTATCGCTCCGCTATCATTGAAAAAGGTCAGCGTGCTGATGGCCGTGGTACCAAAGATCTTCGTCCTATCTCTTGTCAGGTCGACGTCTTACCTCGCGTTCACGGTTCTGCTATTTTCCAACGTGGCGAAACTCAAGGTCTCGTTTTAGCAACACTCGGAACATCGAAAGATGCTCAAGAAGTGGACGCCATCACTGGCGGTGCGAAATCGAAGTCATTCCTTCTGCACTATAACTTCCCTCCATTCTCAGTTGGTGAGACGGGTCGTTTTGGTATGACCAGCCGTCGTGAGACCGGTCACGGTAATCTCGCTGAGCGTTCCTTGCTCTCGATTCTGCCTTCCGAACAAGACTTCCCATATTCCATCCGCTTAGTCTCCGAAATCATGGAGTCCAATGGTTCAACCTCCATGGCTTCTGTTTGCGGTGGTACTTTAGCTCTGATGGATGCAGGCGTTCCTATTAAGGCTCCTGTTGCTGGTATCTCCTGCGGTTTAGTAACCGAAGAGAAAGACGGCAAAGTAGTTAAGCACCGCGTGCTTACCGACATCATCGGCGCCGAAGATCACTACGGCGATATGGACTTCAAAATCTGTGGTACCCGCGAAGGTATTACCGGTTTCCAGCTCGACCTTAAGATCCACGGTCTGCCTTTCGACATCGCTACTGAAGCCATCATGCAGAACAAGGTCACTCGTGACCAAATTCTCACTGTCATGGAAGGCACGATGCCCAAATCACGTGTTGAATTGAAGTCCTGTGCTCCTCGCACTCATCGCATGAAGATTCCTTCCGACAAGATCGGTGCTCTCATCGGTCCTGGCGGCAAGAACATCAAGCGCATCACCGAGTACACCGGTTGCCAATTAGACATCGACCAAGACGATTCTGGTTGGGTAACCATCTTTGCGACCGACGGCGAAAAACTCGCTCGTGCGATCAACGAAGTAAACCTCATCTCCGCTCAAATCGAATTAGAAAAGACCTACAAAGGTATTGTTCGCTCGGTGAAGGAGTTCGGGGCGTTCGTTGAATGTCTCCCAGGTCAAGAAGGCCTCGTTCACATTTCTGAGCTCGCTGACTTCCGCGTGAACCGCGTTGAAGACATCGTTAAACTCGGTGACGAAATCATTGTTAAGTGCGTAGGTATCGATGACAAAGGTCGCGTACGTCTCTCCCGTCGTGCCGCGATTGCTGAAAAAGAAGGCCGTGAATACACGCCTGCTCCTAAGCCAGCCTTTGATCGCCCTGAGCGCCCACGTCGTCCCTTCCGCGAACGCGGTGGCGACAACGATGGCGGCGAAGGATAATCACTTCGATTCACCTCAATAAAAACCCCGGTTCGCCGGGGTTTTTTGTTGGTCAGATTTATCGCTTACTTAAATCAATCACGTACGAACGCGTAAACATATCATGCCAAGCTCTGCGATCTTTACGGAAGAGGGGAACGTGAAAGTTGATGATACCTAGAATCGAAGTAAAAGGATTAAAGAGATTGATAAACGCCGCTTTCCAAGCGGAACGGAGTAAGCAGGAAAGAATGCCTGGTGATTCTTGCGTGTAAAAATCCACCACTTTTAAATTAAAGATACGCTTACCGAGGGTCTGTCCGGCAAAGAAAATTTCCTGTAAGGCGAGTCCGAGCCAAGTAACGAGAAAGCAAATTTCACCCATTTGTGTGAGGGCAATGGCCACGGCTTCCATATCTTTTTCATCGGGATGCTCCGCCATTTGCATGAGCTTGTTCTGCTCTTGAACAGAAGGGTGCTGAATGACCTTCACATACTGATTTTTAATTTTATTATAAAAAGCATCGGCCCGTTCTCTGGCTGCCAGTTCTTCGGTGTCAGCCACTTGACCCGACAGAAATAAGCCGAGAATAATGAGCGGAATGATGTCTGCCAAACAGGCTAACGATCTCCAACCAAATCCAGCGGGTGGACGTGGTAGCGGCGGAGGGGTGGACGAATTAGCCACGTCCGTTAGCTCGCTCACAGGCGTCCAGTGTGTTCTTCATGAGCATCGCCACTGTCATAGGACCCACACCGCCGGGTACTGGACTGATGGCGCTGCTTAATTTGGAAACATTCTCAAAATCAACATCTCCGATAATGGCATAACCATTTTTCTTGGTGGCATCTGCAACACGATTGATTCCCACATCAATAACCACCGCACCGGGCTTAATCATATCGGCTGTAATAAATTTAGGCTTACCGATGGCTGCGATGATGATGTCAGCCTGACGAACAATCGCGGCTAAATCCTTAGTCTGAGAATGCGTAATGGTGACCGTGCAATTACAGGCCTTCGAAATAAGTAAGATGGCTGTGGGTTTACCGACGATTAAAGAACGACCTACAACCACGGCATATTTACCAGCGGTCTCAATCTTGGATCGTTTTAATAGTTCAATCACACCCGCAGGAGTGCAGGCTGCAAACGCTCCCGGAATTTCTTGAACTAATTTACCGATGCTGAGTGTGCCGAAACCATCGACATCTTTTTGTGAGGCGACTCGATTAAATACTTCGGTCTCAGATAAATGTTTGGGTAAAGGAGCTTGAATTAAAATACCATGAACAGAGCTATCCGCATTGAGTGCGTCGATATGCTTAAATAAATCAGTTTGGGTGACGTTCTCAGGAAAAACTTTTATACTCGCCTGCATGCCCACTTCGGCGGCGGTCTTTTGTTTCTTGGTAACATAGGAGACGGAAGCTGGATCTTCTCCAACGCGAATGAATGCTACATGGGGAATGACAGGCGCCAGCCGGGCCACTCGCGCTTTGATTTCCGCGAGAACCTCCTGGGCGATTAAATTGCCATCAATGAGTCTCATATCCCCTGTGTAAGATAAAAAGTAAGGGGAGGGCGAGATAACTTATTCATGGCTCGCCCTTTGGCCCCGTTTGGCTCTAAGCAATAGGGGTGTCGACCGAAGACTCCATGCGCATCCATAAATTCCTAGCCCAGGCTGGGGTATGCTCACGTCGTGAGGCTGAACGACTGGTGGCCGAAGGTGGCGTTACGATTAATGGAAAAATCGCTGCCGTAGGTCAGCCGGTTAATCCCGAAACCGATGTCGTCCGTTATCGCGGTAAAGAAATTAAACCTCTCGCGCGTAATGTGGTTTTGATGATGAACAAACCGAAAGGTTTTCTGTGCACCAACGATGACTCTCATGGCGGTCACACGGTTTTTGAAATGGTGCCACCCGAGTACAAAACGATTCGACTCTTCTGCGTGGGTCGTCTCGATAAAGATTCCGAAGGTCTTTTACTTTTAACCAACGACGGTAATTTAGCTAATAAAGTCATGCACCCCTCGGGTGGCGTGATTAAGCGGTACGAAGTTCACCTGAATCGCGATTACGATCCCAAGCTTACCCCTAAATTAATCAAAGGTGCGATGGAAGAGGGTGAGCGTTTACGTTTCAAGAAAGTGATTCGTAATCCCGAAAATCCAAAACAATTAGAAATCCATTTGGACCAAGGTCGTAAGCGCGAGATTCGTCGCCTCCTAGAAATTTTCGGTTTCCACGTAAAAATTCTCCGCCGCTTTCAAATCGGCAGTTTAGTTCTTCGAAAAATGCCTTCGGGTGATTGTCGCCCGCTCTCACAAAAAGAGATTGGCATGATATTTGAGAATTAAGCCCTAAATAATAGGAATTGCACCTAAGCCCGCTTTAAATAACCCCTTTGTTATGTCCGCTGTTTACGATAAGAATAATCCTTTCCACGCAAAGCTGGTTGATCGTCGACGTCTGAGCTCCACCTCGAGTCTTAAAGACACCCAACACTTTTCGGTTTCACTCGACGGTAGTGGACTGTCTTACAAGTGCGGAGATTCACTCGGTGTTTTTCCTACTAATAATAGTAAAGCCGTGGCCGCATTACTTAAGGCTGCAGGTTTTACTGGCACTGAATCGGTTACCATTCCTAAAGATGCCTCAGCAATTACTTTGAAAGAAGCTTTAACGAATCGTTTATCATTAAACGGTCCGACTTATAAGTTTGTTCAACTACTTCACGACCGTGCTACCGACGAAGCGCAGAAAGCTACACTGGCTTCTCGAGTCGCCGAAGTTGATCCCGAAAAAAAGAAATCATGGATCGAGCAGTACGAATACGTAGACCTCTTTGAAGAATTTTCCTCCGCTAAAATTTCCGCTCAAGAATTAATCGAACTACAAAGAAAGTTAATGCCACGTTTGTATTCGATTTCTTCAGCTCCATCCAAGTATCCCAATGAAATTCATCTTACTGTCGCGGTCGTACGTTATGAGACGAATGGACGAAAGAGAGAAGGGGTGTGCTCTACCTACCTCGCCGACCGTGCTCAGTTAAATACCGCTGAGGTGCCTGTATTTGTTGCTCATTCTCACTTTGGCCTACCCGCCGATGACTCCGTTCCTGTGATTATGGTTGGACCGGGTACTGGCGTCGCACCTTTCCGTAGCTTCGTCATGGATCGTGCCACACGCGGTGCTAAAGGTCGCAACTGGCTGTTCTTCGGTGATCAACGTAAGGACCATGATTTCCTTTATGCAGATGAATGGGCTAATTATTTAAAATCTGGTGCGTTGACCCGACTCGATCTCGCGTTCTCACGCGACCAAGCCGAAAAAATTTATGTCCAAGATCGTATGCGTGAAAATGCATCTGAGTTATGGAAATGGATTTCTGAAGGTGCCTATTTCTACGTTTGTGGTGATGCGAAACGTATGGCCAAAGATGTCGACGCAGCTCTCCATCAAATCGTTTCTGAACACGGTAAGATGTCACCTGAGGCCGCTGTTGAATGGGTTAAACAATTTAAGAAAGACGGACGCTACCAACGCGATGTTTACTGAGCATTTTAGACTTATTTCTTTGAATTCGTCACTTGCCTAAACACCCGTTTCCCTCCACTTAAATACCAATGCATCTCACGCACACTCCTCGCGTAGCTCTAGTTACTGGTGCCGGTCGTGGTATCGGTAAAGCCATCGCCGAACGTCTCGCCGCCCACGGTCACACTGTACTCTGCGTTTCAAAATCCGAAACCTGCGTTGCCGTTGCTAACGACATCATCGCCAAAGGCCTCAAAGCTAAAGCTTTCCAAGTCGACGTATCTGACGCCGCTGCCGTCGCCAAAGCTTGCGAACAAATTAACGCTGAATTCGGTGCTGTAGAAATTTTAGTAAATAACGCTGGTATCACTCGCGATAAACTCGTGATGGCGATGTCCGACCAGGATTGGAACGATGTCATTTCCACGAATCTCTCATCCGCATTTTACTGGGTGAAAGGTCTGGTTCGCCCTATGACCAAAAAGCGCTGGGGTCGCATCATCAGCATTTCGTCAGTAACGGGTGTTCAAGGTAACGCAGGGCAGGCTAACTACGCCGCTGCTAAAGCCGGACTCCATGGA
>JBAXUJ010000066.1:0-6885 GCA_037129735.1 Opitutia bacterium
AAAAATATTGTTAACTCGATTATTCCTGCGGTGCATGTCGATCGACTGAAGCAAGAGGGTGGTTGCGATTTCGGTATGTCTTTCCGAGGCAAAGCGCGCTTACGCGTTAATGTGCACAATGCTAAAGGTGAATTAGGATTAGTTTTACGTTTAATCCCTGCTCATATTTTTACGCTCGAAGAATTACGTCTTCCTCCGATTGTTAAAGACTTACTCCGCCGTCCACGTGGTTTGATTTTAGTCACCGGTCCTACAGGTTCTGGCAAATCCACCACACTCGCCTCGATGGTGAATTGGATTAACGATAATACCGATGGACACATTGTAACCATCGAAGATCCGATTGAATATTTCCACACGCACAAAGGTTGCGTGGTAACTCAGCGCGAAGTGCACAGCGATGTTCCGTCTTTCGCGGAAGGTGTTCGTGCGTCTCTGCGTCAAGATCCTGATGTAATTCTTATCGGTGAAATGCGCGACTTAGAAACCATCGAAGCCGCTATCACCGCTGCTGAAACGGGTCACTTGGTTTTTGCAACGCTCCATACCACCGGGGCAGCACGTACGGTTGACCGCATTTTAGATGCATTTCCTGCAGGCGCACGTGATCAGATTCGCGTCCAGCTTTCTTCCTCAATCATCGCCATTATTTCACAGTGCTTACCGCGCACCGTGGATGAGAGGCGCGTGGCTGCTTATGAAATCATGGTCCGCACCGATGGTATCGCCGCGAAGATTCGTGAGAACAAAACTTTCCAAATTACCTCTGACATCGAAACCGGCGGCGGTCGCGGAATGCGCACGCTCGATGCCGATTTATTAGCCCTGTTTAATCAGGGTAAAATTAATGAGGAAGAGGTTATGACTTACTGCCAAGACGCCGAAATGGTGCGTTCGCGTCTCAACCCCAAAAACTAAAATTTAAACCCACTATTTACCATGTTTGAAGACCACAGCGATATCATGCGCGACATTGCGATCGAAGGGAAACTTCTCGATCAAACTCAAGCCGATGAAATTTGGGAGTCGCACGCGACCACGGGAAAATCTTTCGCCGACAGCTTAGTCGACGCTAACCTCGCCGATCGTCCATCCTTATTACAAGCGATTGCCGACCACTTAGGTGTTCAATTTTATTCGGCCGTTCCAACCACGGATCAGGATGAGATCTCTAAAGTTCTCAAACCTGCCCAAGCTCACAAGTATGCGGTAGTTCCTGTAGCTGATGAAGCCGGTAAATTAACCCTCGTTGCAAAAGATCCTTTCAATTCAGCGATTATCAATGAGCTCACCTTTATTCTAAAGCGTGAAAGTATTGAATTAGCTGTTGCCGATCCTGAGATGGTTGATGCCGCTGTGATTCGTATTTATGGTGAGCCTTCCGCTTCATCGATGGATGACTTGTTGGGTGAGTTTGACCAAATTGATGCTGCCGCCGTTGCCGATGATGATGTCGCTAATGCCGCTAGCCAGGCCCCAATTATTCGCTTCGTAGATTTAGTTCTTCAAGAAGCCGTTAAAGCAAAAGCATCGGATATTCACTTCGAGCCTTTTGAAGACCAGTTCCGTATTCGTTACCGTATCGACGGTTCGCTCTACGAGATGGCTCCTCCTCCTAAGAATTTAGCAAATGCGGTGACCGCTCGGGTAAAAGTTTTATCCGCACTCAATATTGCTGAACGAAGAATTCCACAAGACGGTCGTATTAAAACGACGATTGGTGGTCGCCAAATCGATCTTCGTGTTTCGACTCTACCTACCCAGTTCGGTGAGTCGGTCGTATTGCGTATTCTCGATAAGACCGTGGTGAATCTGAGTCTCGATGCGCTCTCGATGCAGGAAGACATTAAAGAGGGCATTCGCTCGATGGTAAATAAGCCTAATGGTATCTTTATTGTTACTGGTCCTACCGGTTCCGGTAAAACGACCACACTTTATTCTGCGTTACGTGAAGTAAATACCGAGGATGTAAAAATCCTTACGGCAGAAGATCCAGTTGAATATGAAGTCGAAGGCATCATGCAGGTTCCGATTAATCACCAAGTCGGATTAACTTTCGCCGCCGCCCTTCGTTCCTTCCTCCGTCAAGATCCTGATACGATCATGGTGGGAGAAATTCGTGATATCGAGACTGCGCAAATTGCGGTGCAAGCATCGCTTACCGGTCACGTCGTATTATCCACACTCCACACCAATGACGCTCCTGGTGCCGTCACTCGACTCATCGATATGGGTCTCGAGCCATTCTTAATTTCCGCATCGATTGAAGGTATCTTAGCTCAACGCTTACTGCGTCGTATTTGTAAGACCTGTCGTACTGCTTATGAGCCTGACAAAGAAGTCATCGGCATGCTCGACGTCGACGCTCTCGAAATCGCCAACAAGAAATTCTATTTCGGTAAAGGTTGTGCTGATTGTAACCGCTCGGGTTACAAGGGCCGTCAGGGTCTCTTTGAATTAATGACCATTTCGGACTCTATTCGTACTCTCATCACACAGCGTGCTCCGACCTTAGTGCTGAAGCAGAAAGCCATCGAAGTCGGTATGCGTCCCTTGCGCGATGACGGCTTACGTTGTATTTTCGATGGTTTAACTACTATTGAAGAAGTCCTGAAATACACCTAATCTTTTAAAACCAAACCCCTCCCATGCCCGAATACAAGTACAACGCTATCGATCGTAATGGTGCTCAAACCACCGGTAAAATTGAAGCACCGACCGACGAACAAGCTCGCCAGAAATTAATGGCTCGTGGCCTCATGGTCACTTCCTTGGTTGGTGACACGGGTGCCGCTAAGCCAGTGGCTACTGCCGCCGCCGCCCCTAAAAAATCTTTTAGCTTTGGTTCCAAAGTTTCTGCCGAAGACGTCACCACGATGACTCGTCAGTTAGCAACGCTCATCGTTGCTGGTTTACCTTTATTGCGCGCACTGGAACTCATCCACAAACAAGAACGCAACCCTCACTTTAAAGAAGTCTTGGGCATGATTGCTGAAAGCGTTTCTCAAGGTAATAATTTATCCGAAGCGCTCGCTGCACACCCTAAAGTTTTCGACCGTCTCTTCGTTAACATGGTGAAAGCAGGGGAGGCCGGTGGTGTCCTCGATAAAGTTTTAGATCGTTTGGCAAAGTTCCGCGAAAAATCTCAACGCATTCAGAAGAAGGTTAAATCTGCGATGGTTTATCCAGGCGTCGTTGTTTCCGTGGCTGTCGTCATCGTCTATATTCTAATGGTTAAGGTTGTTCCATCGTTCCAAAAACTTTTGAGCAGTCAGAAATTAGCTTTACCTCCTTTAACTCAATTAGTCGTCGGTATTTCTACCGCGCTAACTGATTACTGGTATGTTACGCCATTCGTTATTTTTGGTGCCTACTACGGTATGAAGCTCTGGCTGTCGTCTCCGAAGGGTAAGGAAATCTTCGACCGTATTATTTTCAAATTACCAAAAGTCGGTGGCTTCGTCCAAATCGTTTCCGTTTCTCGTTTTGCTCGTACGTTCGGAACCTTGATGGCTTCCGGCGTTCCGATTCTCCAAGCGATTACCATTACACGTGATACTTTAGATAACGTCGTCATCGCGAGTTCCTTAGAGCGCGTGCACGATCGCGTGCGTGATGGTGAACCTCTTTCCATTCCTCTCGAACAAACCGGAGTGTTTCCACAAATGGTTACTTCGATGATTCAGGTGGGTGAAGAAACAGGTCAGCTGCCCGAGATGTTAAATCGCGTGGCCGATATTTATGACGAAGAAGTGGACAACGCGGTGACCGCGCTCACTTCGATTATCGAACCAGTACTCATCGTGTTTCTCGCCGTAGTGGTGGGTGCCATCGTTCTCGCGATGTTCCTGCCGCTCATCGCGCTGATCACGAAGATGACAGGTGGATAATTAGGACCGAACGCATTGCCCAAAAAAGGAGCCGGCATACGTACCCCTACGTATGCCGGCTTTTTATTACTACTTTAACTTACTTACCCCATTGCCCCGTAGGACAAATTTATAACTTAGAGATTAACGATTTTTGGGCTTTTGCAAGAATTTTTCAGATATTCTCACGGCCACATCCACTAAGTGCTTGATTTATAGGACTTTAAAATTGGGTGCAGGGGTAGGATTTGAACCTACGACCTTCAGGTTATGAGCCTGACGAGCTAACCGGGCTGCTCCACCCTGCAATAAGTGGGAGGTGCAACAGAAAGCTTAAATGGACGACTCGCAAGCCATTTCTGCATCGATCCGTTAAGGTCATTTCCTTGAATGTAATAAAGGGCATTTGTTACAGATTTGTGCCAACCCCCGACACGCGTTAATTGAGGTTGGAACTTTTCGCCCAAAAATTGATGTTCATAGCTGTACCCAGTTATGTCAGATACCCCTCCCAATCCTCCCTCGCCTGAAGTTGATGATGTTATCGACGCACAAGATGAGCAAGTAGCTGTACGCCGTAAGCAGGGCTTCTGGGCGCGCCTCGGTGGTGGTGGTTTGATGGTCTCGTTAATGATTCACTTTTTCTTGGTCATTGTCGCCGTGTTTTGGGTGATCTCGACTTGGACTGATTCGACTAAACACGAGCCAACCCAATTTGCGACGGGTGCGGGTGGTGGTAACGACGGCGATCGCGCAAAAATTTATCAGCATCGTTTGCAGCAAAAAAATATGAAGTCGTTGGCGAAGAGCACACCACGCCTCACTTCTAAAAATCCTAACTCTTCGATTTCACTTCCTGACATTCCTAATGTATCGACGTCGTCCATGGTGTCGGGCGCAACCATGGGTGGTTCCTCTAAGGGCTTTGGCGGAGGTTCAGGTGGCGGTATCGGCTCAGGTCAAGGTATCGGTGTCGGTAATGGTAAAAATATGATTGGTAAATTTAAGCCAGTGATGGGCGCTAAAATTCAAGCGACTAAGATTGCGGTATTTATGGATTCTTCGAAATCCATGGCTCGTTACTTAGACCGAGTTGAGAGTGAAATCCGTAAACAATTCCCTGATGCCGATGTGTTTATGTATAGTGGAATTTGGACCAATGTGATTGGTAATTCAGTGATGGGCGGTGCTAAATATAAAGGTCCTTATAGTGATAAAACTAAGGGTGGTGCGAAGAATACCGATGTGGATAAATTAACACCTAAAGGGAAAAGTATTTTTAAAGAATATGATAAATATTTCCAAACGGGCTGCGTGGGGGCGTGGGTTGATGTTATGAAAAATCAGCGAGAATACGATGCCTTGATTATTTTCTCTGACTTTCAAGACGGTGTAACTCAATACCGCGAAAAAGAAAAAGGTGCCAAGTATTACTACGGGAGTGATAAGTTTGAAACTGTTTATTCAGATGGTGTGAGAGCAAAACACCCCACCGATGATCGTAACGACCAAGAGAAAACCTGGGAAAAGGAATGGCTAAAAGTATTCGGTGATGCGAATACAGGTAAAGGTCCACGACTCTATTTATTCTCAACCGAGACCGAGCCTCAGGCTATTTTCGAGAAATGCGTTAAGGCTTCGGGTGGACAAAGTAAAATGGTGGAATGGTTAAGAACAGGAGGAAATCCACCAGCGGTTTCAGATGACGAGCCAACAGATATTAAAAAGAGTTCAGTGAGCACACCAGCTAACACAAACCGATAGTTAGAAGGTATTAGGTCAATGTGCCTAGTATGCTAATCTTGTCGGTGCTTTGCGGGTGGTTGAACTCTCGTGCATGTCGCATGCCTCTGTTCGTCAGCGAAAAGCACCGCAAAACTGGAAGGGTTTTGTGACATCACTCGGCGTGCATGGAATTTTATTAGGCTTAGCTTGTTGGATTGTCTTAGTTTCGCCCATCGCCGTGAAGCCGCACCAAGACCCCGATTTATTTGTGACGGCGAGTGGTTCATCGAGGCCAGCGAGCAATACCCAGGCCTACGCGATAAAAAACCCTCCACGAAAATTTCAGGGTACGGCTCGTATCTCCGTAAATAATAATAACGCATCCATCGCTTTACCTGAACTGACCGGTGTTTCCGATATAATGAATACTAATTTAAGCATGGAGAAAGGAATGGGTCGCGAGGGACTTGGCCAGGGGCAGGGAATATCTTTTGGAGGTGGACTGGGCGACTCGCGGACCTTGGTCGGAAAATTTGTGATGGGGGCGACGATCAAAGCTCAGCGCGTCGCCGTTTATTTGGACTGCTCTGGCTCCATGCGGCCGTATTTAGAAAAAGTAACCGCTGAGATTAAAAAAGAATATCCCGACGCGGATGTGTTTCGCTTTGATGGAGCTCGTGTGGTGAGTTTGGAAAATAATATTGTTTACGGAAAAACTTTTCATGGAGAAGCGCCACGACTTACGGAAGCACCGACGCAAACGATTGAATCGGAATTAACTTCCGACGGACGCCAGCTCTTGAGTCGTATTCGTACCTCTTGCGAAAAGGGTTCGTTGGGGGCTTGGATTGATCGACTGCTGGGCGAGGACTATGATGCCCTGGTCGTATTTTCTGACTTTCAAGACGGCGTGAGAATTTATGAAGAAAATAATAAAGGGACTCCGACTCTGATTTATTCCGATAGTAATTACCACAGGGTTGGAAGTCTTATGCCGGTTAAATCTTGGCAGGCTAAGTGGATGGAGACCTTTAAAAAGGGGGCTTCGGGTCAGGGCCCTAAATTGTATCTATTCTCCATTCAGCAGCCTCCCCAGGGCCTATTAAAAGCCTGTGTTGAGGCCTCGGGCGGCAATTCGCTATCCGTCAGTTGGCTGAAGTCAGGTCGCCCGCCCAATTAGGCTTGGCGGTTGCACCCCGGCTCAAGATGGTTTGGATAAACTTATGGCAATATTTAAGGCAGAGTACCGTGCAAATTTTTCGGATACCGATGCCGCGGGCATTATCCATTT
>JBAXUJ010000067.1:0-6712 GCA_037129735.1 Opitutia bacterium
TGGTGAATTTCATTTTCTCGGCATAAATAAAATCTTCGGCGCGACCAGCCCCACTGCGCACCGCACAAGATTTTATTCCCGCATTTAATCCAGCATCCCAATCGGTGATGCGATCACCCACCATCCAACAACGAGTAGCATCGAGTTGGTGTTGCTCGATCATTTCTAAAATAAATCGCGGGCTCGGTTTCCGATATAATGAAGGCTCGTCGGGTCTTTCGGGCGCAGCTTTGATCTCTAAAATTCCTGGGGTCGGCAAATCCAGTAGCTCCAGCATACGTTGATTACAGGCATGGTATTGTTCCCAGGTAAAAATCCCCCGATTGATTCCACTTTGGTTGGTCAGAACAAAAAGCTTATAACCGGCCGATAAACAGGCTCTGAGGGCAGGTTTTACCCCAGAAATAAGGGATATTTGCTCAACTTGGCAGGTGTGGTGGTGGTCTTCGATGAGATTTCCATCCCGATCGAGGAAAAGGGCGGGCGATTTGGCCATGGTCCCAGCCAATCAAGGCAAATAAGTAGTGCAAGCCATTGAAAGGGGGCTTGACCGTAGGGGCTGGTGGACTCTACAACCGACCCTCAACAAGAGCAGAACCATGGCAAATCCGAAACGCAAACAGTCTAAACGTCGCAGTCGCCTTCGTCGCGGGGCCAATCAGTTCCGTGCTCCCAAGCTCGTACGCGACACAGAATCAGGCGCCCTCCGCCGTTCTCACCGCGTCGACCCAACCACGGGTAAATACCGTGGTCGTCAAGTCCTCGACACCGAGGCTTAAGCAAATTTTACGGGCAACGCCCGTTCAATCATGAGCGAAGAAATCACGCCCACTGGAAAAAGGATCGCCCTCGATTGTATGGGTGGCGACTTAGGTCCATCGGAAGCCGTCGCTGGTGCCGCCCTTGCACTCCGTGAAGGATTTGTCGGTCCCAACGATAAACTTATTTTAGTAGGTCACGAAGATAATTTACGCCAACTCGCCGCCGAGCACCGCATACTTAAATCTAAGCGCATTGAATTTAAACATGCCGCGACGGTGGTGAATCCGGATGACGCAGCGATGACGGTGATTAAATCTAAACGCGATTCATCGATGTTAATTGCGTTGGATATGCTTAAGGCCGGTCAGGCCGATCTCGTTATTTCTACTGGAAATACCAAAGCTTTAGTCGCAGCTGGAACAATCAAAGTACGTCCCATGGAAGGCGCCGAACGTCCTGCATTAGCCGCGATTATGCCTCGTCGTGAAGGCCACTTCGTGATGCTCGATGTAGGTGCAAATCCTGAAGCAAAACCTGAACATTTAGTCCACAACGCCATCCTCGGAGCCATCTATGCTCAAAGCGCCTTAGGTATAACCCATCCACGCATTGGTTTATTATCCGTTGGCACTGAAGAAGGTAAAGGCGGTGCGAGGATCAATCGTGCCCACACATTATTAAAAGCGATGGGCGATAAAATTAATTACGTCGGACCCGTCGAAGGGTTTGATGTCTTTGGCGATGCTTGTGATGTCGTGGTCACCGACGGCTTCACTGGAAATGTTATTTTAAAAACTCTCGAAGGCCTGGTTTACATGGTGCGTGATATGGTCGGTAAAAAAGTAAAAAGTAATCCCGTTTATCTCGCGGGCGGTATCGCCATGTTCCCTCTCTTGCGTGATCTTAAAGGAAAACTTAAGCCTGAAAAATACGGCGGAGCTCCTTTATTGGGACTTTCAAGTTTAGTCATGAAGGCTCACGGTTCGAGCAATCGTCAAAGCATTGCCAGCGCGATTCGCCTAGGCCTCGAAGCCGTCGGGCACGATGCTAACCGCCGCATGTTAGTCGCTTTAGCGGAAGCAAATGCCGTAATTTCTTCGACCCCAGAAGAAGAATAAGGTTTTAGTGTTCCCTTCCGCCCCGCTTCGGGCTTACTTCAACTATTTGATGAACCCGGCTCAATCCTCAGTCTTCATCCGTTCGCTCGGCGTCTATACACCCGAACAAAAACTGACTAACGATGATTTGTCGAAGATCGTCGATACTAACGACGAGTGGATCAAAACGCGTTCAGGAATTGCCGAACGTCGTATCGCTGGACCCAACGAAAATCCTTCCGATATGGGAGCAAAAGCTTCCGCCCAAGCACTTAAAAATGCCGGACTGAAACCAGAAGATATCGACCTACTGATTGTAGCGACGATGACGCCCGATGTCCCCTTCCCTTCGACGGCTTGTATTCTTCAAGCTAAACTCGGACTTCGTCGCGATATTCCTGCCTTCGACGTTTCCGCCGCATGTTCAGGATTCATTTTTGCACTTCAGGTAGGCACTGACATGCTGCGTTCGGGTAATTATCGTCGCGCCTTGATTGTGGGATCAGAAAAACTTTCTGGAGTGCTCGACTGGCAAGATCGAACCACCTGTGTACTTTTTGGTGACGGTGCTGGAGCCGCTATTTTAGAACTTACCGACACTCCTAACGTGGGCATCCTCGGAAACATGTTAGGGTCGGATGGATACAACGCCGAACTCATTCACAGTGTAGCAGGCGGATCGGCTAAACCTGCGACCCCTGAGACGATTCAAAATCGCGAACATTGTTTACGCATGAACGGTAAAGAAGTTTTCAAACTCGCCGTACGTGTGATGTCTGAATCCTGCCAGCGTGTTTTAAACACTTGTGGCGTTACCTCCGATCAAGTGGCCTGGTTTATACCACACCAAGCCAATGCAAGAATTCTTGAAGCCGTAGCGGGCCAATTAAATGTAGGTCTTGAGCGATTTCCTTCGAATTTAGACCGATTTGGAAACACTTCAGCTGCCTCTATCCCCTTGGCCCTCGAAGAGGCTTGGCGAGAAGGCAAAATCAAACACGGTGACCTTGTCCTGCTCGTCGCTTTCGGCTCAGGATTAACTTGGGGAGCAACCCTCCTTCGTTGGCATGAACCTAAAAAATAAAATTTTCTGTATCCTCGCTCTCGCCCTCGCACTGACCTGTCAGGCCGAGCTCATTCACTCGGGTCCACGCTGGACGCTCAAAGAAGGCACCACTTCTGTCGTCAGTGCACCGACCAAGTTGCCTGAGTTATTAAATCAAATCAACGAAGCGCAGGCCGCAACCGATGAGAAAGATTACTCTAAAGCATTGTCACTCTGGAATAAAATTGCGGAGACTCAATTTGGTCACGAAGGCGAAGCGATTGCTCTCATTGCCCGAGCCAAAATTCACATGGCCCGCAGTCAGTTTGAACCTGCTGAACGCGAAGACTTGGACGAATTTTTTAAACGTCATACCAACTATACAAATTTCCAAGAAGCGGTGGATTTAGATTTTATTATCGCAACGCGCTTAGCGGACGGCGTTCGCCCAAAACTCGCTGGTTGGTTTCCTTGGTTTAAGGATCGATTACACGCGGTCTCCGTTTACGAAAAAGTGGTGAAGGTAGCCCCCAATGGATTACTGGCAGATATTGCGCTCATTCGTATCGCCCGTCTGAATGCCGATCAAGGTCGCACGGCCGAAAGTCTCGATGCCCTAGAACGTATTGTCAGCGACTATCCTAATTCGCAATATGCACCCGAAGCCCTAGAAAGATTGGCTAAACTGCGCAGCGAAGAGTCACTCGGTCCGGACTGGGATCAAGCTAGCACCATCGATTCAGCAGACCACTGGAAGACTCTTGCGGACCAATACCCTAACGATCCACGTGCTAAAATTGCGCCCGAACAAATTAAAGTTTTACGCGATCGTGCAGCTCGCGCCCGACTCAATCTTGGAAAGTTCTATTGGTACAGCCGTAACAATCCTGAAGCTGCCAAACTCATGGCCAATGCTTGCCGAAGTATTTCACCAGAATCCGAAGCCGCGGTGGAAGCCCAAAGCCTGCTCAAAGAAATCGAAAAAAATCCGAATCCGCCCACAACGATTGCAGATAAATTACTCGGCACTTATCCACGCCCAACATCCAGTACCGAAAATAAACCTGTCACGGTGGGAGATGAATTGGATGCGCTAGGCTTCCGCAAAGAAAACGTTAACCCTACAACCGAAAATTCCCGTCCATGAGCTTACGCGCACTCTTTTTATTTTTCGGTCTTAGTTTAACCATCAGCCAAACAGGCTGTTCGTCCTATGAACTCGGCGGCCCTAAGCCTGCGTTCACGACCATTGAGATTGCTCCAATACAAAATACTACTTCGCGTATCGGTACGCATGTGGCACTTGAACAAAAATTAATTGAATCCTTTACGTCCGATCCACGCATTAAAATCGGTACAGGGGGTGCGAAATTAGAGACCGTAGTGACGAGCTATACTCACCGAGGTCTGACTACGAAATCGACCGATAGTTATACTTACAGTAGCTTTAATATTTCTATTACCGTGCGTTGTACCTTAACCACCAACAACGGAACCAAAGTTTTATTTAAAGACCGCGAATTCAGTGCTTCCGCCACTTTACAGCCTAATGGTGATGCTGCCGCGGAAGAGCGCAGTATCGCGCCTGGTTTATTTACCGATATCGTTAGCCAAATACGAGAAGCTGCGACCACGGCTTGGTAATTATGAATTTGCCCATCATTGCTCCTTCCCTACTCGCCGCTAACCACGGTGAATTTGCACTCGGGATTAAAGCAATTGAAGAAGCCGGATTAAAGTGGGTCCACCTCGATATTATGGACGGACACTTCGTACCGAATATTAGTTTCGGTCCGCAAGTAGTTGCTGATTTAAGACCGCGTACAAAACTCCATTTCGATGTGCATCTGATGTTACAAAATCCGGATCGCTACATTGCACCCTTCATCAAAGCGGGTTCAGAAACCATTACCGTTCACGTTGAAGCGGACCACGACGTCGCCAAGACTTTGAAAGCAATTAAGGATGCGGGTATTCAAGCGGGCATTGCGATGAACCCCGATTGCGATCCGAAAAAACTTTTGCCGTATCTTGATTCAGTCGACCTCGTATTGTGCATGACGGTTTTCCCTGGTTTCGGTGGACAGTCTTTTATGCCATCCGTACTCGAGAGTATTAAGTTCTTAAACAACGAGAGAAAAAATCGTGGATTAAAATTCCGTTTAGAAGTGGATGGCGGAATCAACAGCGAAACCGGTTTACAATGTCGAGCCGCAGGCGCCGACACCTTGGTCGCAGGCACTGCGTTTTATAAAGCACCGGATCGCCGAGCTTTTATCGCAGGATTAACCGCTTAAGCTTCCGCAGCTGGCGCTGAGTCTGCGCCCAAACTCTTCTCCTTCTGCAGTCTTAACTGACCACAGGCGGCATTGATATCATGCCCTTTTTCACGACGTAGAGTCGCTGTTACGCCCAGGGCACGCAGTTCTTTAACGAAGCGATCCTGACGAGTGATGGAAGGTCGACGCCACTCGAGTCCTTCAACCGTATTGTAAGGAATTAAATTAACGTGAGCGTGAAGCTCTCGGGCAATCACCGCTAGTTTTTGGGCCTGGTCGAGTGAGTCATTAATCTCTTCGATGAGAATAAATTCCAACGTTAACATGCGACCATGTTCACGGGCAAAAGTTTTGGCAGCGGGAATTAATTGTTCGAGCGGATACTTTTTATTCACCGGCATGATTTTTTCGCGCACCTCATTCGTGGCTCCGTGTAAACTGATTGCTAAACGAAATCCTAAAGTCTCTTCCGCTAATTTTAAAATTTTCGGAACAACGCCCGAAGTAGAAATCGTCACCCGACGAGCACCAAAACCAAAGCCCCACTGTGCGTTTACGATTTTTAGGGCCGCCATTAAATTATCATAATTCGCCAAGGGCTCCCCCATGCCCATGACCACAATATTATCGAACGAAGCTAATCCTTCGGCGGCGCGAGCAGGATCAGCCTGATCTTCAATGCGACAAACTTGGACAAGTTGAGAAACAATCTCGCCCACACTTAAATCGCGTTTCCATCCATCGAGACCTGAAGCACAAAATTTACAGCCGTAGGCGCAGCCCACTTGAGTGGAGATACAAATCGTGCGGCGCGACTTATCCTGGCCGACACCTTCCATCGGGGCGCGGATAATGACCGTCTCGATTAAAGATCCGTCGCGGAGTCTTTGTAAAAGTTTCTGGGTCACGTCTTGGGCCGTTTTGCGTCCGAGTACGTCCGTGGCGGTAAAATCGTAGTTTTCGGCCAACCAAACCCTCAAATTAGCCGGTAAATTAGTCATTATCTCGGCAGATTCGGCCCGACGGGGATAAATCCACTCAAAAATCTGTCCCGCCCGGTATTTAGGGTGACCGGCCTCGGCTAGTTTAAGCCCCAATGACTCGGGGGTTTCGCCATGGATTGAGGGTTTTGAAGGCTTAAAGGCCATGGATGATTGGAGCGAGATGCACTTATTTGGGTGGCAAAGACGATGGACCTTCCTTCCGGCTTGCAAGTAAGTTTTGTTAGCCCCAAAACCACAATTTGCAATGAGTAACAAGGCCCTTAACCCACACGGTGGCAAAAACCACCTCATCCCAGAAACCATCAGCCTGGTCACGGCTGGTAAAAATGGTTTTTGCTTACACCAAGCTTGGGGTATCGGAATCATTCGTGCTTACGACGAAGCTTCAAAGCGTTTCACCATCGACTTCCCTGAACAGTCCAAAAAAGGACACGTCATCGACGTTGCTTTTTTCTCCAACGGAAAAATTGAAATTCTCAATCCTGAGAGCATCGTCTCTCAAGCCTACGCGGACGCCACCAAGGA
>JBAXUJ010000068.1:0-6704 GCA_037129735.1 Opitutia bacterium
TTCTGTGTAGTTACGTTGTTCTTTTTCTGGTATAACCATGGCGGATTCGTCTTGGTATACAGCCGTAACAAAGCCTCCAACCAAGAGGAGTAGAAGGCCGACGTGAATCATCTTAATCCCCCAATGTTTGTATCCCTTTTTGTCCTTAAACTTTTGGAAGTGTGCGCAGATTAAGTTAATCACCAGTATTAGTCCCAAAAGATAACCACCAGGCAAGGGAAGGTGTAAGGGAGCCGAAGGATTAAGTGGGTATAAGCAAAACCAGCTGCTAAAATATTCTTTCTGGATATGCCAAACGCCCCAGTGAACTTGTTCGAGTGTACCCAATAAAATCAAAATCATCGACAACCCCAGCAACGTCACCGTCAGTTTGAGTGACGCTGCAAATTGATAAACTCGATTAAGTACGGTTGAATTGGCTGTACTCATGGGAGTTGAGTTTGGGTTACCATTTTCAGGAACGATTCCTTCTCGGTGCTCACGATAGCGGTGTCACCCGTGAGTTTAAAAAACCAGGTCGCATTATTTTTGGGAAGAATAACCGCGGTGGTAAGTTTTTTTCCATCGGCCGAGGCTAACTGATAAACTCGACCGGCTAGATTACCGACGTTGATAGGACTTTGATCCGATTTAATTTTTTCATCACTGACTTTTTCAAGTCCCAGTTGGCCGCGCCAACGATTCACGTTGGCAGTGTCACCGCCTACATCTCCTGGAAAAACAGTTACGGCAATTTCGGCTTTCGAGCCATCGGTTTGTGTGATGCTCCCGCTTCCTTTGCGCATGGGGTTAGGTGCGGTAGCAACCCAAGTTTTAGGAATGGGTCCCCATTTAGGTTCGGCAAAGGAGGCGACTTCTGCCTGCATGGTGGCATTACCTTTCATCGCATTATTTGTCTTGGATGAATCTTCGCTGACTTTGGCGGCAACAGGTATGCTTTCTGACTTCACCTCGTAGGTCGAAATTTTTGGCTCAGGCTTACAAGCGCAGAGGATTAATGGTAGAGCGAATAGCCAATGTCTCATCTTCATTGAGACAATAACTCACCCCCTTATTGGCAATCAAAAGGCAGAGCTATCAATTAAACTAATGGGTCGTATTCTAAATATAACCCCTGTAAACTGCTTTTAGTTGGCAAAACGGAAGACGGTCACGTCTCCGTCCTTAAATAGGTATTCTTTGCCTTCAAGGCGGTATTTTCCAGCGTCACGGGCAGCCGCAACGGAGCCCAGCTTTACCAAGTCAGCATAGGCAACAATTTCAGCTTTAATAAAACCTTTTTCAAAATCGGTATGGATTACACCCGCACATTGTGGAGCAGTCATGCCGTGGCGAAAAGTCCATGCACGTACTTCTTTTTCACCTGCGGTAAAGTAGGTTGCGAGTCCGAGTAACTTATAAGCGCCACGGATCAATCCGGAGACACCTGAGTCGGTTACGCCGAGAGCACTGAGATAATCTTTGGCTTCGTTCGCAGGTAGATCACAGAGTTCGGCTTCGACTTGAGCGCAGATGACTACGGCTTCGCAGCCCGATTGCTCGGCAATATGTTTTCGTACGGCTTCGACGTAAGGATTTTTGGAAGGATCTGCTAAATGTTCTTCAGCAACATTGCATGCGTAGAGAACGGACTTCGATGATAAGAGGGCGTAACTCTTGATACGGATTCTCTCTTCATCATTCACGGATAAACTAGAAGCAGGTTTACCATCATTTAAATGTTTAATCAGACGAGTGAGCAGTTCGACGTTTGCAATCGCGTCTTTGTCCTGACTCTTGATTTTCTTTTGATTTTTGTCGAGTTGTTGTTCCGCCGATTGAATGTCGGCTAAAATCAGTTCGGTTTCGATCACGCCGATATCGCGGATGGGGTCGACCTTACCCATATTGTGTACGATGTCATCGTTGTCGAAACAACGGACGACGTGGACAACGGCATCAACTTCACGAATGTTCGCTAAAAATTTATTTCCTAAACCTTCTCCTTTGGATGCGCCGGCAACTAATCCTGCAATATCTACGAATTCAATGGCGGCAGGAATGACGACTTTGGTGCCAGCAATTTTTTGAAGTTCGAAGAGACGTTCATCAGGAACTTCAACGACGCCAACATTCGGCTCGATGGTGCAGAACGGGTAGTTCGCTGCCTCAGCTTTGCGTGAGCGTGTGAGAGCGTTGAAGAGAGTAGACTTACCGACGTTGGGTAGTCCGACGATGCCTGCCTGTAACATAGAGTTTGCAACCTGTGCTTCCTGACCCCGAAGGTCAAGAGCCGGAAATGAACAATGGCAAAGTCTCTGCTTCTTCGCGGGTTTTGCTGTTGGGAAGGACGACCTCTTGGTCGGGCAATACACGCCCTTTTTTGACTTTGGCTAAGCAGGCCCGACCCTTAATCGACTGCACGATCAATAACGCGGTCGGTTTTAGGTCGTTGTCGCGCGTCACAATCACATCATTCTCTCTTAAATTAAATTCCGGGACTTCTCTGACTAAATGAATGGCAATCAGACCGGCGGATTCAGGGGCACGCCCGATAAACCCAATTCGATAGTTCGTGGAACTACCGATGGGCTTAATGAACGGAGAGGCTGGATCAGTCACTTCAGTCTCTGTTGGCGTCGTCGCACAACCCGTAACGAGTAATACAAGAAAGACGCAACAGAGACGTGAAATCACTTAGAGCTGCTGATTTTGTTGCTGTTGTTGACGGATCGCGTCTCGGTTCTCGTTGTTCTTTTGACGGAACGCTTCGAGAGTCGCACTTGGCTTGTCGATTTCGCTTAATTTGTCGGGATCGGTTTCTGGATCGACGAAGTTATCAAATCCTGGACCAGAAGTATCGAGTTCACCTTCAAACATGCCTTGGAGTTTACGCATGCGGGTGGGGTGACGCATCTTACGGAGAGCCTTAGCTTCAATTTGACGAATACGTTCACGGGTCACTTTGAAGTGACGACCGACTTCTTCGAGTGTACGTTGAACGCCATCAAGTAAACCGAAACGAAGAATTAAAACTTCTTTTTCACGTTCAGCTAAGGAGTGTAGGACGAAATCAATCTTCTCACGCAAGAGACGAGTTGAGGCCGTATCGCTTGGGTTTTCAGCTGATTTATCTTCAATGAAATCACCTAAGGAAGTGTCTTCACCATCACCGACTGGTGATTGCAAGGAGATAGGCTGCTGAGCCATCTTCATGATTTGTTGAACACGATCGATGGCCATGTTCATTTCGTTGGCGACTTCTTCGGCGGTAGGTTCGTGACCTAATTCCTGAGTTAATTGTTTTTGAACCTGCATCACCTTGTTCAAGGTTTCAATCATGTGAACCGGGATACGAATGGTACGCGCTTGATCGGCAATCGAGCGGGTGATTGCTTGGCGAATCCACCAGGTGGCGTAGGTTGAGAATTTATAACCACGACGATATTCAAATTTCTCAACAGCTTTAACCAGGCCCATGTTGCCTTCTTGGATAAGATCGGTGAAGAGCAGTCCGCGATTTTGGTATTTCTTGGCGATGGAAATCACTAAGCGTAAGTTGTGCTCAACCATTTCTGTTTTCGCTTTTTGGGCTTCGTCTAAATGTTTACGCACGGAGCGTACGCAGTGCAGAAGTTCCGAGGGAGACATGCGCCAGCGACGCTCAATCTCTTGGGCGCGGGTGGAGGAGACTTCGGGGCGGCGAGCGAGCTTAGCACGCACAGGGCCACGCATAATCGGAGCCGGATTTGCTAAAAGACGACAATCTTCGAGGTCGGCTTTTAATTCAGGCAATTCCAACCAATCTTCGAAAAGCTTCATCTTGAAGAAGAATTTACGAAGGATGTCTTTACAGCCTTCTTTGCTGGTTAATTCGATTTTGCGATAAGCTTCACGTGCTTTCGCTTTCTTACCTTCGTCTTTTTCTTCGTTATATTTCTTCCAAGCTTTTTCGAGACGTTCCTCTAGCTTGATACACTCATCGATTGCTTTAGGTAAGTTCTTATAATAAGTATCACGTGACTCTACTTTTTTATCGATAACGACTTTATCAAAACGTTCTTCCTTTTTGAAAACCTTTTGGGCGAGATCGAGTTGGTAGGGTAGGGTTAACCAGCAGGAGAAGAGGAATTCTTGGGCACGTAATTCGGTGTCTTCGATGCGTTTGGAAATCTCTACTTCTTGTTCGCGGGTTAGCAGGGGCTTGTGGCCCATTTGCTTTAAATAAACATTGAACGGATCGTAAGGGGCATCCGCAGGTACCGTACGAGCAGCTTCTTCTTCGGACTCGTCGATTTTCTTCTGATACATTTCGACTTCTTCTTCATCGAGTAATTTAATTTCTAAATTATCGAGAATGTTCATGATGCTTTCGATCAATTCAGCATCGGTCGCGCTATCAGGGATGACCTCGTTAATATTTTGAACGGTGACGTAGCCGTTCTTCTTGGAGAGTCCGACGAGAATCTGAACCTTGGCATTAACATCTTTGGGCACAATCGGAACACTGACCGCTTTATCTTTGCCAAAGGGAATAGGTTTAGGTGCCAGTTTCGCTATGATTTTCTGATCAATCACCGGTTTGGCGACGACTGGCTTCGATGCGACCGGGGCTACCTTGGTCGGCGCAACTTTGGCGGTTACTGCTTTAGTGGGTGCCACTTTGGTTTTTACGACAGCAGGTTTGCTGACTGGCTTGGCCACGACTGGCTTCGCCAATGCTTTGCCTGCGGGTTTCGCAACGGCTTTTACCGCGACGGGCTTGGCCGCAGGTTTAGCAGGTTTTTTAGAGTTAGCTTTTTTGGTATTTTTGTTTTCGGGCATGTGTGGAAAGTGGGTGGGTTTAAATTTAAGTTACCTCTCTATACTAGGGGCTCGATAACTTGGGAAAACTGCGAGGGCGGAATTTTGAGCTAAACTAGACTTATTTTAGTTTTCTGACTTAGGCAGAGAAGGAGGAGTCTGGCTTTCTTTGCGTAGTTTAATCTTTTCGGCTAATAAGGAATTAAGTTTATCGACTTCGGTGGAAGCCGTTGAGGCGATTTGGGCGTCGATTTGTCGGTTCTGAAGTTGGATACGTCGTTGGTGGAAGGCTTTGAGGATGCTGTTGATTCTACCTTTTAATTCTCCCTCTTGGTCCTGATCTTGAGTAAGGTGGGATGTTAATTTAGCGGCTTCGCTTTGAAGTTCGGGGTCGAGTACGTTAACGGCTTCACGGATTCCTTTGAAGTGTCCGTTCACCGCTTCATTCAATAAGGCTAACAATAAACTGCCTCCTCGATAATTAACATCAATCCACTCAAGGGGTAGGGCTTCGGAGACGGGGATAAAGTACTGTTCATGCCTCAATAATACATGTAATAAGTCTTCTTCGGGAGTTGTCAAGCCCCCCCCCTTGACAACGGGGACTTCGACCGGTTGGGCTGGGGCAAGTTGAGCGGCTGGTCGGCGGGATGCGGAATTGGCCAAATGTCGCTCGTAGGCCATGTGCATTTCGCGGATCCCAATGCCGGCGTGTCGTGCAGCCTCATTGAGTGCCTCGCGGACGATTTCCTCGGCGCCAGCTTGCTCCACAATTGGGAAAAGACTTTCGAGTAGGGAGAGTCTTTGGGCCAGTGGACTGGTCGTACTGCCTTCTGGTATAATCGACTGAACGCAGAAGCGCATAGCGGTTCGGGCGGTTTTTAAGAGGTCAGGCCAAGACTCGATGGTGTGTGTCGAGAAATACTCATCGGGATCTTTACCGCCAGGGAGAGAGAGGAAGCGAATGTCGAGACCTTCACGAAGGCCGATGGGGAGGAGACGAAGGGCTGCTTTTTGTCCGGCCGCATCTGAGTCTAAGAACACCACCAGTTGTTTGGTGAATCGTCGTAACTGGGCGAGGTGTTCTTCGGTGACCGCAGTTCCTTGAGCGGCGATGACCCCGTGAATGCCGACGGAGTGACAGCGGATAGCGTCGAGTTGACCTTCGACGAGTACGAAAGGTTCTTCGTCTTTGCGATTGGCGCGAGCACGGTCTAAATTAAATACTGTACGCGATTTTTTGAACAAATCCGTCTCCGGTGAATTCACATATTTCGCTTCGCGCGAGGGGTCGTCTTGAGGGGTAATATCAAGTGTTCGTGCGGTAAATGCGATGACTCGGCCTTGGATGTCGCGAATGGGAATAACGAGGCGTCCGCGAAAACGACAGCGCCAACGAATGGGATCTGGTTGTTTATCGACCCCGAAAAATAAGCCCGTTCCCGCAATCGCTTCTTTGGTGAAATTCTTTTTTAATAATCCCGGGATTAATTTAGAGTCATCAATGGGTGCAAACCCGATACCGAAATCTTCAGCAACGGACAGAGAGAACTTTCTTTTTTCGATCCAGTAATTTTTTATCCACTCGCTGTGTTGAGCATCTTCCAAGAAACAACGATGCCAGTAATCGGCAATCAGTTGGTGGATTTCTAACAGTTGACTGCGCAGTGAGCGACCTTCGGTGGTTTGTGATGACTGTTCGTATTCTAATTCAACTCCGAAGCGCATCGCCACGCGCTCAACCGCTTCGGGGAAATCTAAGCCTTCGCGTGCGGTGACTAATTTAAAAACATCGCCACCTTGCTGAGTGCTAAAGCAGTACCATAATCCCGTTTCTGGATTTACTTTAAACGAAGGACTCTTTTCCGATTTAAAAGGGCTTAGTCCCCACCAATCGCGACCACGTTGTTTCATTTGCGTGT
>JBAXUJ010000069.1:0-6409 GCA_037129735.1 Opitutia bacterium
CCGAATCTATTCTTAAGCCAAGTTTGCAGGGTCTTAAAATCTTTAGGTGGCTCAACCGAAAAGGTCATAGGCTTGCCGGTCTGTGGATGCTTTAAAGTGAGCTTATGCGCATGAAGCATGACGCGTGGCATTGGCCAGTTATCAAATGCAGGTACATCAAATTTTCCGTAAGTACGATCGCCTAAAATAGCGTGACCAATGTGTGCTAAGTGAACGCGAATCTGGTGAGTGCGGCCCGTGTGTGGATAGGCTCTAATTAACGCGGCTTGTGGGCCGTATTTTTCTTCTACGCGCCAATCGGTAATCGCTTCATGTCGTCCATCTTCACGCACCGCCATACGAACGCGCACGGTGCGGTGACGGTCAATGTTTGCGTTGATTTGTCCACCCAGGAGACGAGGACTTTTATCCACGAGTGCTAAATATTCTTTTTTCGCCGTACGTTCACCAAATTGTTCAACTAGGTTGTGATAGGCTTTATCAGTCTTGGCTAAAACAATGACGCCCGATGTTTCACGATCGAGTCGATGTACAACACCTGGACGCGGAGCACCACCAGCTGGAGCTAATTTACCTTTGGTGTGATGGAGTAAACCATGTACGACTGAAAGTTCATCTGAGCCTTGCACCGGGTGGGTGAGTAATCCGCTCGGTTTATTAATAGCAATAATATGAGCGTCTTCGAAGATAACTTCTAAACTCATTTTCACCGCAGTTGCTGTGGGTTCTTCTGGAGCGGGTAGCGCAACGGTGAGACTGTCTAAAGGATTTAAAACGGTACGACGATCAATCGCTACGCCATCGCGAGTGATTAATCCTAAATCGAGAGCCTTCTGCACACGTGAGCGACTGATGCCGTTGAGTAAGCCAGATAGAATTTTATCGGCTCTTGCGGGTGAAGCTTCGGCATTAACTTTAACCTTATGAATTTCGTGCTCCGCCGTTGGCTGAGTAGGCGCACGTTTAACTCCACTACGCGAAGTCTTTTTCTCTTCGCGAGCGGGACGAAGAACTTTCGGAGAAGCTTTTCGTGTCTGAGGTTTGTGTTTAATCGAACCCGGTGATGGCTTGTTGGCCGGTTTAAATTTGGGAGGCATTAGCGTTTTTTTCCCAAAAGGTAGTCGGGATTCAATTTTTGTAATGATTTAGGAAGGAAGAGTCCATCCTTACGAATGACCTTACCGTCAAATCTAATTTCTCCGCCACCATACTCGGGACGTTGAATACAAACCATATCCCAGTGGATCGATGACTGATTTCCATTGTCGGTCGTCTCATAGCACATTCCAGGAGTAAAGTGGAACGATCCAGCAATCTTTTCATCGAAGAGAATATCCTGCATGGGGTGGAGGATGTGCGGATTAAATCCAATCGCGAACTCACCAATATAACGAGCACCCGCATCGGTATCTAAAATTTCATTCAAACGTTTGGTGTTATTCGATGTCGCCTCGACAATTTTACCTTTCTTGAAAACTAAACGAATATTTTCGAACGACACACCTTGGTAGATGGTCGGTGCGTTGTATTGAATCACGCCCTCAACGGAATCTTTGATCGGTGCTGTAAAGACTTCGCCATCGGGAATATTATGTTTTCCGCCGCAAGGGATAGCGTTCATTCCTTTAATCGAGAAACGTAAATCGGTACCAGGAGAAATAAGATGAACATCTTTAGTTTTCATCATGACCTCGCTGAGTGCATCCATACCTGCGGTCATGCGTGAATAATCGAGTGTGCAAACCTTGAAGAAGAAATCGGCAAATGCTTCCGTGCTCATCTTGGCTTGCTGAGCCATCGACGACGTAGGCCAACGTAATACAACCCACTTGGTTTTATTCACTCTCCAATCCAGAGTAGGCTGCATGGCTTGGGCGTAGGATTTAGCGAGTGCAGAAGGCACATCGCTCGACTCAAAAATATTATCCGCTCCACGCACGGCAATATAGCCATCCATTTTCTTCATGCGGGCTAATTCAAATTCATTACTTAATTTAAACTGTTCGGTGACACCGTAGCGCACGAGTTCGCGATTAATCCGTGGCTTTTGTAAATTCACCAAGGGTACCGCACCGAGGGCACGGGCGGCGCGGATGAGGGCGACCACAAATTCTTCGGGCACATCGGCAACATCGAGCAGGACCTTCTGGCCTTTTTTGAGGTCGATGGAGAATCCACAAAGCACTTTGGCCAAATCATTATATCTTGAATCCATTTCGACTTAACAGTGTCCGACTTAGCTAATTTTCCAAGTGCTAAACCCTTTCTTGCTACAATTATTGTTTCATATATCCAATAGGCATGTCTTCTTCTGGTTCCCATGAACGTGCGCAAGCTCTCACCAACGATGCCGCATTTGATTTCGCCGTAGGGGATGAAGCAGGAGCACTGACTAAATTGAATGAAGCGGTCGCCCTGGCTCCTGATTTCTTTGAAGCCTGGCTCGCGAAAGCCGAAGTGCATTTTGCACAACGACAGTTTGATGACGCACTCCAAGCGGGTGAAAAGGCCTTATCACTAAAACCCAAAGATATTCATATTCATACATCGCTCTCCAGAATTTGGATGGAGCGTGGAGATAAAACCAAGGCCGAACACCACGGCGCTCAGGCCCGAATTCTCGGTTGGGGTGATCAAATTAAACAGCCCGAGGGCGGGCAGGCTGGCGATATCCAGTAAGCATTGTGACAGCCCTCATTTCCCTTGTGACACCCTGTCACGAAGGGTCGTGCCAGATTAATGGTCAATTTGGGGAAGTAATCCCGCTTAACCCCAAAAAACCCACGTAAACTATTGCTAAACATGCTAAAAACCGTTTTGGCATTCCTTCTGCATAATGCAATTCGCCCAGTCCGGGCAACCCAACCTTACCAACACCTATGTCCAAAAACTCCAAACTCAAAGTAAAGCCTCTCGCTGATCGCGTTCTCGTTCAACGCATCGAGGAAGGCGAAGAAATCAAGGGTGGCATCATCATCCCTGATTCTGCCAAAGAAAAACCACAAGAAGCTCGCGTCGTTGCCCTCGGTACCGGTGCGCTCGACAAAGACGGCAAGAAGATTCCTTTCTCCGTTCAAGTGGGCGATAAAGTTCTCATCGGAAAATACGCTGGCTCGGAAGTTAAACTTAATGACGAGATGTATCTGCTTCTCTCCGAAAACGAAATCCTCGCCGTTATCGAATAATTACTTCTCTCACTCTTAATAAATAAAATACTATGTCCAAAAAACAAATCCTGTTCGATGAAGCCGCCCGCCGTAAGGTGTTGAACGGTGTTACCACTCTCGCTCGTGCCGTCAAAGTCACCCTCGGACCTAAAGGCCGTAATGTGATGATCGATAAAAAGTTCGGCGCTCCTAAAGTTACCAAAGACGGTGTGACCGTTGCTAAGGAAATCGAATTAAGCGATCCCTTTGAAAATATGGGCGCACAAATGGTTCGTGAAGTAGCCTCCAAAACTGCCGATAAAGCAGGGGATGGTACCACAACCGCAACCGTTCTCGGTGAAGCCATCTATAAAGAAGGTCTTCGCTTCGTCGCTGCCGGTGCTAATCCTATCTTCGTTAAGCGTGGTATCGATAAGGCCACCGAAGCGATTGTTAAGGAACTCGCTAACATCTCTAAGAAAATCAAAACCCGCGAAGAAATTAAGCAGGTTGCAACCGTTTCCGCTAACTGGGATTCATCCATCGGTGATATCATCGCTGAAGCGATGGATCGCGTAGGTAAAGACGGTACCATCACCGTTGAAGAAGCTAAGACCATTGAGACGACCCTCGACGTCGTTGAAGGTATGCAATTCGACAAGGGTTACCTTTCACCTTATTTCGCAACCAACGCTGAAACCCTCGAAGCCGTTCTTGAAGACGCTTACGTTCTTCTCTTCGAAAAGAAGATTAGCTCGATGAAGGACCTTCTTCCTTTACTCCAAGAAGTTGCGAAATCCAGCAAGCCTCTCCTCATCATCTCCGAAGAAGTTGAAGGCGAAGCCCTCGCAACTCTCGTTGTAAATCGCCTCCGTGGCACCATCAACGTTTGTGCCGTTAAAGCCCCTGGCTTTGGCGACCGTCGTAAAGCGATGATGGAAGATATCGCTGTATTAACAGGCGGACGTTTCATCACCGAAGACCTCGGTATCAAACTCGAGTCTGTTAAAGTCGCTGATCTCGGTCGCGCCAAACGCATCGTGGTCGACAAAGAAAACACCACCATCATTCAAGGTGCTGGTAAATCTGCCGACATCCAAGGCCGTGTGAAACTTATCCGTCGTCAAATCGAAGAAACTTCTTCCGATTACGATAAAGAGAAGCTCCAAGAGCGTCTCGCAAAACTCGCGGGTGGCGTCGCCGTCATCCACGTGGGTGCTGCAACTGAAGCTGAATTGAAGGAGAAGAAAGATCGCGTCGACGATGCACTGCACGCAACTCGTGCTGCGGTTGAAGAAGGTATCGTTCCTGGTGGTGGCGTAGCTCTGCTCCGCACCGTTAAGGCAATCGACGCCGTCATCAATTCTCTGAGCGACGACGAAAAGATTGGTGCTCAAATCGTCCGTAAGGCGATCGAAGAACCTCTCCGTACTCTTTGCGCTAACGCCGGTGTTGAAGGTTCACACATCGTCCAAGAAGTTCTTCTTAAACACAAAGGTGCTAACGGTTATAACGTAGCAACCGGTGAATACCAAGATCTCGTGGCTGGTGGCGTGGTCGACCCAACTAAGGTAACCCGTACCGCGATCATCAACGCTGCTTCTGTAGCTGGCCTCCTCCTCACCACCGAATGTCTCATCACAGACCTTCCTGAGGATTCGAAGCCTGCTGCCGGTGGCGAACATCACGACCACTGAGCTTAGAAGCCACTTCGTGTATCAACGGCGTCCATTTGGACGCCGTTTTTTGTTCAATATTTGCCTCTCCCCTTGTCACCGTGTCACCTTGCCCACGTGTCCCCTCGACTTGATGGTGTCTGACCCCTTTTTTGTGGGTTGCGGGGGAGGGGGTTAGCACTAGGTTGGCTCCATGGCTCGCGTAAAACTCCAAAAAGAAACGTCTCCGGTGTTCATCTGGGTCGTTTTCTTCCTTATCTCCCTCGTCACCGTCGGCGTCCTCTTCGTGGGCATCCCTGGTAGCGGCTTCAACGGCCTCCGCTCGGGTGTGTATTTTGACATGGAAGCTGGTTTCGAAGACGCCCGTTTCATGGATAGCCGGATTAAGTGTGAATCTTCCGAAGCCATCAAACGTGTCCGCGCTGCACTTCTCGAGCTTCGCCCAGACTACCCCGTCGAACGAGTAACCTTGAAATTAGAGAATTATCCCTCGGGCTATAAATTCCAGGTTCGCTACGTTACTTACTACGCTCAGAAACTTAATATCGGAGGAGATAAGTTGTTCCGTCGTGGATCCGAAGTAGGGGACCCGGCTATCGATGCCGAAGTAAAACAAAAAGACGGCGAGATCGAAAAAGCCATTCGCGATGCTCTTGAATCTTATTTCGTTTCCCGCGGCGCAAAATAAATTTCAGACAGTTTTCTGAAAGTTTAAGCGCAGCTTAAATTCTGTTTCCTATGACAGAAAAAGAGTAGGTGACGGAAGATTTTCCTTGCTTTTTTCTAATAGAGTGATACAGTAATAATTCCTTTATTAATTAAGGAGTTTAGTTACGTCCCCGTTCACCCAGGGATGAATCAGTCTCAAAAAAATCATTACCCGGCAGCGGGATGACCTGTTTTTGGCAAAATTCTAAAAAAATCGGCGAAATTTTCGCCCTCGCAGTTTTTGCGAGAAGGGGAGCCCCCTTTATGTAGGGCCATTCATTTCTTGATGCCCTCGATCTCACTTTCCACTCATGCCTAACCAATCCGTACCCACCCGCCACAAAATCGAATCCATCCTATTCATCAGCTCATTGAGCGCGTTTACTCTCCGTCAACGCGTCAGTGAGTTAGTCGAAGGGGATCCTAAACTCAATAACTGCTTCTTAGTCTCAGACGATAAATTTGATAAATTCAGTATCGCTGGATTGGATCAAGTCGGAGAAATCCGCTTTATCCTCGATGGCTCAACCATCAAGGACTCCCTTGAACTTAACGGTGTCGATCCTGGTACCCAGTTTCTCATTCTTGAATACCGCGTCGGTGATAAGCACCTCGTGACTTCTCTGCTCCAGAAACTTAAACGCTACCTAACCAAGTTTCCATTACCTAAGAGTCAAGATCCAGAAGAGCCGGAAAATCTTAAGAATATTCCTATGTTCTTTTTATCGCTTCGTGCTTATTTGCAAAAGGAGTTTATTATCACTGATTCCGCAATCGAATCCTCCCGCTCTTGCGTTTCGTTTGATGACATGGGTTCCACGTTGGCCGATTTACAAATCCTCACTGCTATTCCTAAGCTTTTGAATGGGGAAGATCCGT
>JBAXUJ010000007.1:0-18805 GCA_037129735.1 Opitutia bacterium
CCCAGTGAATGTTTCTTGGTATCACTGGATTTGGGTTTTTCCTTTGGCGTTATTTTTCCGACTTTGGCTGGGCACGCTACGTATTCATTCCAATTTCAAGGGTAAGACCGATGAAACTAGTCCGGTTGTCATCATGCTTTGGCACGAACGTTTATTTATTAGTCCATTGATTGCTCAGAAATTTTTCCATCGCCCGATTACTGCGTTAATCAGCACGAGCCGCGATGGTGGATGGTTAGTGGCTTTTTTTAAAATCATGGGACTGCACGCCGTGCGTGGTTCTTCGAGTAAAAGAGGGGCGTCAGCATTGATTGAGCTCACTCGAAATATGAAGAATGGAAGCAATGCCGGCGTCACACCCGATGGTCCGAAGGGTCCACGTCGGATTTGCAAACCTGGTGCAGTGGCACTGGCCAAATTAACCCGGAGCCCTTTTTTGCTTCTAGGTATCAACTTCCATAGTGCGATTAAACTTAAAAGTTGGGATCAGTTTTCTATCCCACTTCCATTTTCAAAAGTAGATGTTCATTTTGAAACTATCGCTTGTCCACAACGTGAAGAGAATGACGAAGAAGTCGCGAATCGTATTCAAAATAGACTCAACGAAATTTCCGGAGTTTAACTCTTAGCTAAAAGTTTTTCGGTATACTTTGCTAAGAGGTCGGTTTCAATATTCACGCGTTGACCTATTTTCCGTAATTTCAAATTAGTGACCTCCAGGGTGTGTGGGATGATCCAAATACGCACGCCATGAGGTAGAATATCGGCAACCGTGAGAGACATACCATCGATGGCTATACAGCCCTTTTTAACGACATAGCGGGACAGTTCCGGGGTCAGCTCGATATCCAGTCTCCAATCGGCTCCATCCAGCCCCCAATGCTTAACTATGCCACATCCATCGATGTGTCCGGTTACAAAATGTCCGCCCATTCGATCGGTTGGTTTTAAACTAGGCTCGAGATTAACCAAACTTCCTAACTGCAATTCACCTAAATTTGTGAGTCTTAAGGTCTCTTCGAGTAAGACGAATTTAGCTTCGTTATTTTGGAATTCAGAAACAGTGAGGCAGCATCCGTTGACGGCGATGCTTTCACCGAGTACCAAATTTTTAAGAAGAGGACTCTTAATCGTCAGAACACATCCACCATTGAGTTTTTTCTCAATGGCACTGATTTCACCGACGGCTTGAACGAGTCCAGTAAACATACCAAAAAAAGGGCCGTTGTGCGGCCCTAGAAATTAGTTCTTATGGCCTTCGCCTGGATGTTTGTTGCGCTCTTCTTGTTCTAAGCGGGCACGAATCTTAGCGCGTTCTTCTTCCTCGATCGCTCGTAAGCGTGCTTGGCGACGATCATCTTCGTCGACGGCGTTCTTAACTTCGTCGCTTACATCTTCAGAGGCTTTTTTGAATTCACGTTTAGCTTTACCGAGTCCACGAGCTAACTCCGGAATCTTCGAACCACCGAAAAGGAGTACAGCGACAATGATAATTGCCCAGAGAATAGGGCCATCAAGTTCAGCGAGGGGGAGGTACATAGTGTTGTGTGATATTGCGATTGCGTGACTTAAGTTAATAGAAAGAGTCCTTAAAACCATTAAAATGTCAACCCATGTCTCCCATCGGGAAGTTTGGTACACTGGACACGTCCAAGGGGTGGGTTTTCGTGCCCAAGTTCTGGCTCTAGCTCGTGGTTATGACGTAACGGGATTTGTACAAAATTTAACCGATGGCCGTGTTTACCTCCACACTGAAGGTTCCGAAAAAGAGATCGATGGACTCTGCGAAAGTATCGAGAAGTCTCTGGACGGACATATCCGTGGTGTTGAACAAAGAAATTTTTCTGGGGTTCGTACCACTAATAACTTTATTATTAAAAAATGAATACCGGTCCAGCAATCGCGGTTAAAGGACTTACTAAAGATTTTCGTATTGGGTTACGCGGACTGAAACTGCGAGCCGTGGATAATGTCTCTTTTGAAATTCCGCGCGGACAGGTCTTTGGATTACTGGGTCCTAATGGTTGCGGAAAGAGTACGACTCTCAAAATTATTTTAGGACTGGTTTCTCCTACCGCGGGTGAAGTTTCGATTTTAGGTTTTCCATTCGCCACTACCGCCGCTCGTTCCCGCACGGGTTTTTTACCTGAAGCCCCTTACTTCCATAAATTCCTGTCCGGACGTGAACTCGTGGCGTACTGTGCACGTTTGAGTGGCGTAAAACCTGAATCTGTAAATCAGGCCGTTGAAGAGGCTTTAGCCTTAACCGCGATGACCGAAGCAGGTGATCGCACCATTGGCACGTACTCCAAAGGCATGTTGCAACGCATCGGCTTAGCCCAAGCCATCGTACACGACCCTGAATTAGTGATTCTTGACGAACCCACTGCAGGTGTTGATCCCGTGGGCTCAGCGGCCATCGGGCAAATGATTAAAGCCATGAAATCAAAGGGTAAAACGATTGTGCTTTGTTCGCATTTACTCGGACAGGTTGAACAGGTCTGTGACCGTATTGCGATTATGGATCGTGGAAAACTGGTCCTCGAGGGTCGGGTCGATGACGTTTTAACACGTCGCGACCAAAATATCATCACCGTTGAAAACCTATCCCCAGAAGCACGTCGAGCAGCAGAAGAGGCCTTAGCTCAACACGGAGCAAAGATCACATCTGTCACTCATCCACGTCGTTCACTCGATGATTTATTCCGTGAACTCGTAACGGGAAGTCGTGACGCCTAATTTTATGAAATCTTCATTAACGCGCATTTCATGGATGACACGATTGACTTTCTTGGAAGCGATTCGTCAGCGTTTCTTTGCTTTCCTTATTTTGCTTTCCGCGGCGTTGGTACTTTCGTCCGTCTCATTTAGATTCTTAGATTTTGGCCACGGGGAATTAAAATTCGTCTGCGATTTTGGATTTGGTGGCATGTTCTTATTTGGATCAGTGCTCGCTGTGGTCATGTCCGCTCAATTGTTTTTCGCAGAGATGGATAATCGCACTGCACTCACGTTATTAGCCAAGCCCGTGAGCCGAACCGAATTCCTAGTCGGAAAATTTATCGGGGTATGGTTGGTTCTAGGGGTCTTTATTTTTACGCTTTCAACTCTGCTTGCCATCATCCTTTGGGCCCGATGCCAGGAGCTAACGGCGGCGGCCATCGAAGTTGGCAAAGCTCCGCCCGAGCTCAGTATTAAAGGCCTTTTCTCATATACGGGTATGCAGTGGGCACGCCTGGGAGTTGTCGCAGCGATGATTTTGATGGTCGCCTCGTTAGCGCGGACATTCCTCTTCACTGTTATCGTAGGCTCAATGCTCGTAGTTGCCGGACAACTCCAATGGCTAGCACAAGAGACATTACTCAAGCCCGGCGACCTCAACTTTTTTTCAAAAGCACTATTAAGTATATCAACTTATATCATTCCTAATTTACAGCAGTTTAATATCGGCGATGCCTTAACCTTAGATCATGGATCGGTCGCAGATGGAGCTGTCACCTTAGCTTTATTTTCCGGTACCTGCTACATCGTCGTCTTTATCTTCATCGGTAGTTTAATATTTCGTCAGAGGGAAATTTAATGAAGTCGCTTCGTGTACAATGGATACTGGCAATCTTTTGTCTCGGGTTGGCCGGAGTCATTGCTGAACTTTCTTGGACGAAGGTTCGTGTCTCGATTCCCGAAATGGGCAGGAAGCAAATTGAACCTAGTTTAGGGCAGGGTATGCTCCTGGGTATTTTAGGAGGATTTCGTACCGTGGTGGCCGATGGTGCTTGGATTAGAAGCTATGTGCTTTGGGAAAGACGCGATCGTGCGGGCTGCGAAGCACTCATGCGCACCTCCTGTCTCCTGGATCCACGTGCCCGCTTTTTCTGGGAGAATACGGGTTATGTTATTGGATACGATATGGCTCACTGGGAAATTCGTAAACGCGGTGGGTATGCCAAGGTGAGTCCCGAAATTCAGGATGATCTCTTTAAAAAATATGCACAGCAGGGTATCCGTGTGATGGAAGAAGGGGTTAAGTATACAGGTGGTAACGTCGGAATTTTAATTTCAGCCGGACAGATGTCGGAATTGAAATTAAAAGATTTTTCACTGGCCGCTTCTTATTACAAACGTGCTTCCGAAAGTAAGAACGCACCCTGGTTTGTTCATTTTTTGTGTGCCAGAGCTCTCTGGGAGAGTGGACAAACTAAAAAAGCGTACGACTGGTATCGCGATGTTTGGCAAAAGAAACTTAGCAAGGAAGATGATTATGCCCCCGATGACTTAGAACATCTTCGTTACATGGAAGATCAATTAAATCTCACGCTACTCCAACGTATACCACGCCAGTCTTGGGAGAAGAAGAACTAGTAAGGATTCGAGTCGGACGATTTTTCGGAAGCTTCGCCCGCTGCCTTGCGTGGACCCTTGGGCTTGCGCGGAGGAAACTCGAACCACCAACCTTTATCTTTGTCCGCTACCAAGAACGCTTCGAAAGCACGATTCGTCTTTCTGGAAATAAATTTCTTGAGAGAAGTCTTACCACCATTGAGCAGGGCTTTAACATCCTCGGGGGTAATAGGGCATTTAAGCATTTCGGCGCTCAGGCCAAAAGTCTTCTTAGCTCCCGCCTCGGCAGCCTTCTGTGGGCACACACGGTAGCCCGCTGAGGGCGTTTGTTGGACGGGTAGACCCGATACTGGGCAATTACCTAGAACAGGCCACTCAGCGTCAAAAGCGTCGGGATTACCCGCAGCTCCTTCGCGTGGTGCTAAATAGAGTACGCCCTTGAGTCGACCGGTTGGCGGCTTGGGCTTGGTTTTGCGCTTAGGCTTTTCGACTCCATTTTCATCTTTGGCCGGAGCCTCCTCTGGTTTTTTCTTCCAGGAGACGATAGAGTCTTCATCTACTAAATCAATATAGCCGGTATAATTCTTGCCCGACTTCATAGACTTGAAGTCATCAAAAGGTCCGATCCGACGTTTCTCGATTAATTCAGCGAGTTCCGCAGGTGTTACTTCGTGTCCGTTGACCCCTTTATAAACAATCACCATCGGCTTCTTACCATCAGCGGATCGATCTTGGGAAAAATAACTTTCACCATTCGTCATCATGGGCTTCTTGTCAGACGGTGACAATACTTCGGGCTGCACGATGGTAGGCTCAGGTTCGACACGACCTTTATTAATAAAATCTTCAACCTGAACTTTAATATCTGAAATAAATTTCTTAACTGAAAGTTCGCCGTGCTCAGTTTGTTTTAATTTGAATTCCCATTCACCAGTGAGTTGAGGCTCGGAAAGGAATGATAAACCCTTGGCGTGAATAAATTGGTGTAATTGGAATGCCTTGGCCATGGGCACGAGTTCTTTGCCTTGTCGCTCAATATATTTTTGTCCCAACAGGCCTTCGATCGTTTGTGCACGTGTTGCTGGTGTGCCTAATCCACGCTCCTTCATGGCTTCAGCCAATGCGTCATCATCCACCAGCTTACCGGCATTTTCCATCGCACCTAAGAGCGAAGCTTCATTAAAGCGTGCAGGTGGTTTAGTTGCGTCTTGTTTAACATCGATATCGGCAACTTTAGCTTGAGGTGGTTTGCCGTCGGCATCGCTTAAAGCAGGAAGATTCGCAGCACCTTCTTTATCTTTGTCTTCTTCGGCTTCGGCTTCTTGTCCCCAAACGGCGCGCCAACCGGCAACGACTAAAACTTTACCGGTGGTACGGAAATTATACTGACCGACTTGAGTGGTTCGAACGGTTTCTTCGAATTCAGCCATCGGGAAGAATACGCCGACGAATCGACGAACAACTAAATCGTAAATTTTTTGTTCAACTTCAGAAAGTCCATTCGGAATGGTACCGGTAGGAACAATCGCAAAGTGATCGCTGACTTTTTTGTTATCAAAGACGCGTTTACCAGCCGTGTTAAGCCAACCTTTAGCTAAAACTTCTTTAGCGAAAACACCCGCGGAGTGTCCTTGGGTCAAGGATTCCAATACATTTCTCGCAGTGGGTAAGTGATCCTCAGGTAAATACTGCGAGTCCGTACGAGGGTAGGTAAGGGCTTTATGTTTTTCGTAAAGCGCTTGAGCTGCACCGAGTGTAGTTTTCGCGGAGAAGCCGAAACGGCGATTACCTTCACGTTGAAGGGTGGTTAAATCGAAGAGACGAGGGGCGCTCTCTTTCTTGGGCTTACATTCATCGGTGACCGTACCGACACCGATTTTAATACTCTCTTCAGAAACTTTTTTGGCAGCAGCTTCATCAAAGAAACGTTCTGCTTCTTTGCGATCAGTGACGCCTGGAACTTGTGCGACGCCTTTGTACTGTCCCGACTTAATATTAAAGTAGGCTTCGATTTTCCAAAATGCTTTCGGTTGAAACGCACGGATTTCTAATTCGCGTTCAACAATCAACATCAGCGTAGGGGTCTGCACTCGGCCCGCTGGATACGATTCGCTACGTGCACCGATTCTTAAGGTGCAAAGACGACTCGCATTAAGCCCGACTAACCAGTCAGCCTGTGAACGACCTACAGCCGAATCGCGTAAACCCGCTTTAGCTTCACTGGTTAATAAATTATCGAAACTACTTTGAATAGAATCGTTGGTCATACTGGTGAGCCAGAGACGTTTCACCGGTAGATCTCGGCCAATCAGTTTATAGATGTAATGAAGAATCAGTTCGCCTTCACGACCTGCGTCGCAGGCATTTACGATGGTTCCAACGTCGCTACGTTTGATGAGTTCTTTTAAAAGTTTGAAACGTGTGCCGTCTTGGCGCTCACCGATAATGGCTTTTAAAATGCTGGTATCAACTGTGCCATCATATTTGTCGGGCAGAATAGGGAGATCTTTGAGCGTCCAGCGTTTATACTTCGGATCCAGGTCTTCGGGGTCCTTTAATTTTACTAAGTGACCAACCGCTGAACTAATAATCCATTCGCCGTTTTCGAACACATCGCCTGACTTTGGAACCTTAAGAACCTTAGCCAAATCCGCAGCAACGGATGGCTTTTCAGCGATCACTAAAGTCTTTAAAACCGAGCTATCAGTTTTAACAGAAGGAGCCTTGGAAGATTTTTTTGCCATGCGTAGGATTATAACCGCTTGTCAAATCGTGGTTATATTCCTTGCTCAGCGAAAGAGTCATCAAGCGCAGCAATGAGTGTGGAAATAGTGGCGTCGGTTTCGTCGCCCATGTTGGAGATTCGGAAGGTTTTACCTTTTAATTTTCCGTATCCACCATCGATGACAAGTTTGTGACGTGATTTAAGAGTTTTCAGTAAACGTTCTAAGTCGGCATTACGGTCATTCTTAAAACAATTGAGTCCGCGTGTCGCGAATTCAGGGCTAGGCAATAAACTAAAACCTTTCGCTAATCCCCAATTACGTACCATTTCATTTAAGCGACGGTGACGTTCATAACGATTCTCAAGGCCTTCAGCTTCAACTTCAACGAGACGCTGTTGGAGTCCGTAGAATAAAGAGATGCAAGGCGTTGAAGGGGTCATACCCTTAGTGTGATTGTCGTGGAACTCGATTAAATCGAAGTAATAGCCACGATCTGAAAGTTCCTTGGCACGAACACGTGCTCTTTCACTCACGGAGAAAATCGCTAAGCCCGGGGGCAGCGCGAGAGCCTTTTGTGAACCAGTGAGCAAAATATCAATACCCAGTTCGTCCTTCTTAATAGGAAGAGTAGAGAATGAACTTACGGAGTCGGCGATCGAGATAACGTCTGGGAATTCACGAATGACCGCCATGATGGCGTTAATGTTCGAGAGGGTGCCCGTCGAAGTTTCGGAGTGAATGAAAGTAATACAATCAAACTTACCGGTCGCGAGTGCTTTGCGCACGGCTTCTGGATCAACCGGTTTACCCCAGTCGAATTGTAAAGCTTCAGCGTATTTACCGCAGCGCTTGGCGACATCGTTCCATTTGTCCGAGAAAGCACCGTTCATACAATTGAGAACGCCTTTTTTGCAAACGTTACGGAGGGCACCTTCCATCACGCCCCAGGCTGAACTCGTACCTAAATAGACTGGGTCGGTGGTGAAGAACATTTTCTGAAGACGTGGCTGCATGTCTTCATAGAGAGCAACGAAGTCTTTAGATCGGTGACCAATCATGGGCTTGCCCATCGCCTTGATGATGGATTCAGAAACAGTGAGTGGTCCTGGAATGTATAAGCGGTAACTCATTTTTGGAAAGTGTTGAGAAGGTCTTTAGAAACGTCTGGGTTTTCGATTCGAACGATTTTTTTGTTCTGGTGGGAGAGCGTAACAGTTTTGGGGTGCCAAGACTTAGCCTCCTCGGGTGTGACCTCAGCAAAGGTCATTACTACTAATAAGTCACCTACTTTACCCAGATGGGCGGTCGCACCGTTAAGGCAAATCTGTCGAGAACCAGCGGGGGCCGGGATCGCATAGGTCTCAAATCGCTCACCATTAGCGATATTACCCACTAAAATTTTCTCGTAGGGAAGCATACCCACAAGGGCCATTAATTCGCTGTCTATGGCTAGAGAACCCTCATAATCGATGCGAGCACCGGTGACTTCAGCGCGCAGTAACTTGGTGCGTAAGAGGTGGTAGAGCATAGACTCGATGCGTCCCTTCTCAATCGGGTTGCCTGCCTGCGTCAAACAAGTTTGCATAGTTTACGCCGATGAGACCCAAGCACCGAGGAATATTTTCGACCCTGCGTGAGGTGATTGCTGGATATGCGACAGACCTCGTTTATGACCGTAAAACTGGGGTATTCGCCACTTTTCTTGGATTCATTCTCTGGCTACTTTCTCTGGTATTTGAGGTATTGGTAAAATTTCGTTTGTGGCTTTATCGTCACAGACTCATCCGGGACACCCACCTGGGTTGCAAAGTTGTTGTGGTAGGAAACCTAACCGTGGGCGGCACAGGTAAAACGCCAGTCGTCATGAAAATGGCCCAAGTGCTCGCCCAGCGAGGACGTAAGGTCGCGATTTTGTCTCGTGGTTATAAAGGAGCAAGCGACTCAATGTTGAAGAGATTTTGGCGTTGGCTCACTCAGGGCCGCCGCCCTGATCCTCTCACAGTATCCGATGGTAAAAGCGTACTGGCGGGTCCCGATGAGGCAGGGGATGAGCCTTTCATGTTGGCGACCAACTTGGTAAAGTTTGGCGTAGTTGTGATCGTCGATCGCAATCGCGTCGAGGGCGGTCGATTCGCCTTACGTCAATTTGGCGTCGATACGATTTTATTAGACGACGGTTTGCAGTACCTTCCATTAAGCGGACAGATAAATTTGCTGCTGGTCGATAGTCGTAACCCCTTTGGCAATCGTTGCTTATTACCACGAGGTATTCTCCGTGAGCCGGTTAGAAATTTAAGTCGGGCTTCTTATATTTTTCTTACGAAATCAACCGGCGCGCCCGACCCTGAATTAGTCGCACTGATTCGAAAGTATAATCCCAAGGTGGAAATTATTTCGTGTGCGCACGACGCTAAGGAGCTCATCGAAATCGACGGCACTCAGCATTTGCCCCTGAGTTTCCTGGCCGGAAAACGTATTGCAGCCTTCTCGGGTATCGCCACTCCAGAAAGATTCGAGGAAACCTTAATGGCCCAAGGTGCAAAGATTGTTTCCAATCGTCGATTCCTCGATCACCACGCTTTCAATGATGAAGACTTAGATGAGGTTTTAGAGTCAGCACTCCAAGCTAAAGCTGAAGTCATTGTTACTACCGAAAAAGATGCGGTGCGATTACAGTCACGCTTCCGACCATCACTCCCACTCATGTACGTGCGAATGGAAGTGGATATATTAGGCGACAAAGAAGGTTTTAACGGCGCGATCGAGCGGATTTGCTTGGGGTCTTCTTTGCAGCGTTAGCATCAGCCGCTAAATGCTTTTTAGCTAAATCTAAGAAAGTTGCTTGGACTTGGGTATCGCTGCGTCCCTTAGGAGAGCAGGGTAGATACTGACCTTCAGAGTTCAGCTGCTTAACGTCACCCAGCTTATCCGTATAAACTTTGAGAACTTCTTTTTCAATGCGGGCACGAAGGGATTTGTTTTTGATAGGGAAAACACATTCGACTCGACGCATGAAATTACGCGGCATCCAGTCAGCACTGCCCATTAAAATAATCGGTTCGCCGCTAGAATTTTCGAAACGGAAAAGTCTGCTATGTTCTAGGAATCGACCTAAAACACTGAATACTTTGATGTTTTCGCTCTTACCTGGAACTCCGGGAATTAGACAACAGATTCCACGGACGATGAGGTGAATCGAAACACCTGCGTTAGACGCTTCGTACAAAGCTTTGATGACCTCAGGATCCACGAGACTATTTACCTTCGCAAAAATTTTAGCAGGTCGACCCGCTTTCGCTGCAGAGATTTCTGACTTAATTAAATCTAAAATTCCGCGATGCAGATGGAAAGGTGCAACCAAGAGGTGTTTGAACTTTGGTTTAGCGAGATTTCCGGTTAAAACGTTAAACAACAATCCTACCTCAGAAGTAATTTCTTCATCAGCCGTAAAAAGTGAAAAATCGGTATAAAGGCGCGCCGTCTTGGGATTATAATTTCCAGTGCCCAAATGCACATAACGCTTCAGACCTGTTTTTTCTTGGCGAATAATGAGACACGCTTTGCAGTGTGTTTTGAGTCCAGCGAGGCCGTAGACGACGTGGGCACCTGCTTCTTGTAACTGACGTGACCATTCGATGTTATTCAGTTCGTCAAAGCGGGCACGAAGTTCGACCAATGCAGTGACCTGCTTACCGTTCTGCGCCGCTTCTTTCAGGGCTTCAACGATGGGTGAGTCTCCGCTAGTGCGGTACAGAGTTAATTTGATCGCAACGACCGAGTCATCTTTGGCAGCCTGACGTAGTAAGTCTACGACTGGCGTAAACGATTCGTAGGGATGATGAAGAAGGATATCACCTTTGGAGATCTTCGAAAAAATCTTCGAAGGTTCACTGAGTTCTATTGGAGTAACTGATGAGAAACTTGGGAAAACTAAGTCAGGTCGATTAACGAGATCAATCAAACTGCTTAATCGCATCATGTTGATTGGACCGGGAATACGGAAGGTATTATCCACCCCGAGACCGATGGATTTTAATAACCAAGTGAGTTCTTCATCGGGTACCGAGTCCTCGATTTCGAGTCGAACGGGCGCACCTTTTCTTAGATTTCTAATTTCGTCTTCAATTGCATCTAAGAGGTTTACCGCTTCTTCTTCATCGACGTATAAATCGCTGTTTCGCGTAATACGAAAAGCCCAAGAGCCTTTTAACTCTAAACCAGGGAAGAGTCGTTCAATAAAAATTTGGGTAACGATACTCAGTAATGTAAACGTGCGTTTATTGCCAGGCCCCACCGCTAAGATGCGAGGTAACACGCGAGGAACAGGAACCACAGCGCGACGAGTTTCGCCGGTCTCTGGATCTTGTAATAATGCCAATAAATAAAGGCCTTTATTGGTGAGTACAGGAAACGGGTGAGACGGATCAATGGCCAGCGGTGTCAATGCAGGTAAGATGTCTTTATCAAATCTTTCCGAGAGTTCGTTCAGTTCAGCTTTCGTGAGCTGTCCCTTAATTTTGTAATCGATACCTTCCTTGGCGAGAGCGGGTACGATTTGCTCTTTCCAACAATTTTGCTGGGCGCTGACAAGACTGTGAGCGCGTTTTAATACTTCTTGTAAGAATTCTCGAGTAGCTGGGTGACTGGCAGATTCTTCCTGCTGCATGATACCAGCTACACGAATTTCAAAAAACTCATCTAAGTTTGAACTTACGATAGAAAGAAATCGAACACGCTCCAGAAGTGGCACGGTAGGATCTTCGGCCAACTCCAACACGCGTCGGTCAAAACTTAGCCAGCTGAGTTCACGATTAAACATTTCTATGCCATAACTATTCATCAAAGCGTTGTCACTCTCACACGATAATTTTTGGAATTTTAACCCCAAACTTCCTACAGTTCGTCACTTTTCTGTCACAAATGCCACTATTTCAGTTATTTCTTGGCTGTGCGGCCCAAACAATCTGCAAGCCAGTGCTATCCGGTAATCTGACTTTAGATGCGGGTGGTTGTGAGTGACTGACAATATCGCCGCGTTCAAATTTCGCCGCTAGAAGTTTAACATCGTGTTTAGATAAACCACGTGTGGAGACTTCGACGGTTTGTAACTGTCCGTTCTGAACTCCAATGAATCGAAGCAGGCCTTTGATAATTTGAATATCGGAGACAATTCGAATCGCGGAACTATCCAAGGCTTTAACCTTTTGATTAGAAAATGCGGCGAAGGTAAAACGTACATCACGTAAGTCGCGATGTAATTTACGGTTAATAAATTCAGTGGTGGAAGGTATTTGCCAATGTCGAACCTCGTGAGACCAGTGGATACCCTCAGCGAGTTGCGGACAGGGATGAGCATCCAACTCGGGTCCAATTCTTGTAACGATGTCTTGAGCAGCAACTTCATCGCTCAGTTTTTGCAAGCGCTGAGAGGTTACTTTGAGAGCAGGCTCTAAAATTAAAATCAGTCCGTCTGGGGTAAGCCGATCTTTCATCGACTCTACCCATTGAATGAGAGCCTGCTGACTGAGTGACTTCATTTCATTCAATACGAATCCCGCAATAATGATATCAAATGGACCCTCCGGCCAGGTGTCGGCTCGGTGGGCATCGCCGATTCTGGTTTTTATACTGTATTTATTGCCTAAAACTGCTTCAGCAAATGGCTCCAGCGCAGCCAAAGCCGTCGCGGAATGATCAAGGGAATTCAGCTCTAATTCTTTTACGCCCAACTCTTTAAAATAGTGAGCACAGGCAACCCCACAGGAGCCTGGTCCTGATCCCAAATCTAAAATACGCATTGGAGCTGCCGGCGCCTTCCACTGTCGCGCCTCAGTTATAAATCTCAGCGCATAGGTCGTACGAACGAAACTCTGAGGTAGGAAAAACAAACCGTAAGCTGACAACAATTCATTATCTGAAAAGTAATCCGGAAACTTTTTGTCAGGTCTATCTACTGTAAATAAGTCTGAAAGTCTCGCGACAGAGGGAGTGATTCGTTCCAAAGCCTCTTCGTCTTTTAAGCCAGTAATTTGTTCTGCGAAATTCAACCAATAGTCTTCAGCTATTTCGGGGTAGCGATTAAGTGGATTAGTCTCCGACATCGCGACGACCCTCCAGCGCACTTCGAAGCGTTGCTGAGTCAGCAAAGGTAAGCCCGCTGCCACTAGGTAGTCCGAAACCAATACGACTTACTTTAATCCCAGTACGAACATTCGAAATACTTTCGCGGATATAGTGACAGGTTGCTTCCCCTTCGATGTCATTACCCAACGCAAGTACGACTTCATTAATCGGCTCGTCCTTTAAACGCTTCTCTAAAGAGGCTAAATTCAGATGCTCGGGTCCGATACCGTTGATGGGTGAAAGTCGGCCGTGGAGGACATGGTAGGTGCCCCGGTGAGCCTGGGAGCGTTCGATGGCGAGTAAATCGGGGACTTGCTCCACGATACACAGGGAAGTGGCCTCGCGCTTGGGATCCGCACAAACCTCACAAAGTTCACCTTCAGCGATACTGCCACAACGATTACAACGCTTCACCTGTTTTGAGGCTGCGGTCAGTGATTCCAGAATGGGTCCTAGTTTTTCTGGTTTCTCAACGAGTAAATAGAGAGCGATTCTTTCAGCCGAGCGGTGACCTAGGCCAGGTAGTTGGCGAAGAAGCTGACGAACTTTTTCAAACGAAGGAGTCACGAATAAATGAAACTCACTTATAACTCATATTTAGTCAAGGGTTCACCTATGTTTACAGGTTGCCTGACCCGTAAAATTATTTGTTTTATAAGTCGAATCAATGCTCGCCCCAACCAAAATTGAAATTGTCGGTGACTTCATCGCCATCCAATGGGCCGATAAAACTGAACATTTTCTCAGTGGCGAATTTTTGCGGGAACGTTCACCGAGTGCCGAGAATATGGGCGAGGTTGACATTCTCGGGAAACGATGGGGTGGGGACGGCCCGCGACAATTCCCAGGCGTCAGCGTCATACAATTATCAAGAATCGGTAACTATGCTGTAACCTTCGAGTTCAGTGACGGACACAAGACTGGTATCTATAGTTGGGAATACCTCAGACAGATCGCTGACTTGCAGAAATAAATTTTTACTTGTTGCTCCAGCAGGAAAAATGACCGAGTGTTCACTCGTGAAAAAAACCTACGTCTTGGACACGAATGTTTTAATTCATGATCCAGAATCGCTCTTTAAATTTGATGAGCACATTGTAGCAATCCCAGTCGAGGTTCTCTCCGAACTGGATCGCCACAAAACGCAGCCGGGGCAGCTAGGTGCCAGTGCACGGCGTGTTAATCGCACCGTGCGTTCTCTTTTTGAGAATAGAAATTTAAAAGAAATTGTCGATGGTGACGTTACTAAGCCCAGCGCACTTCACGCAGACTTACGCGACGGTGGTGAACTCCGAATTATCGTTAACGAGTCTTTAATTCGTGATCACTTTACAGGTCCGAAGAATGAACGTCTTCGTGCAGTGTTCATGCAAGTAGATGCCCCAGATCACCGCATCATAGCCTCAGCACTTTATCTCCGCGACACCTCTAAGGGCTCAGTAATCTTGGTTACTAAGGACGCTTGTATGGCGCTGAAGGCCCAAGCGCTGGGTCTTGAAGTACAAGACTATCGCAATGACCGTATTGAGATTAGCGACTACGGAGAGTATCGTTCAATTCCGATTTCAGCCGCAGCCATGCGCGACTTCCGTGATGTCGCCCAAGTCGCTGTTAATTTCAAAAAAGACGACCCAGAGCCTATCATCAATGAGTACGTGATGCTCACTTCAGATTCCTGGACCGAGCCAGCCAGACACGTAGGTGATGGTGCGTTTGTTCCACTGGGTCTTTATCGTGAATTTATTTCCACAGCAAGCGGAGCACGTAAGGGATTACAAATGCCTCGTGGAATGCGCGTTATCCCCAAAAATTTCGAGCAGTGGATCTTCCTCGATGCACTTCTTAATCCCGATATTAAATTAGTGACCTGCTTTGGTCGTGCTGGAACCGGCAAAACCTTCTTGTCCATCGCTGCGGCACTTTCTCAAGTTTTAAGCGATTTCTCGCCTTATAAAAAATTATACGTTTCGCGTCCAGTCGTTCAAATCGGCAAAGACATCGGTGCACTCCCTGGAACTAAAGAAGAGAAACTCTCTCCCTATATTCAGCCGTATTTCGATAATTTAGAAGTTCTCTTCTCGCGCACTGGAGCTCCTGCAGCTGCTCAAGTTCCTGCGAATAATAAACAAGCTCTCGCAACCGACTCTCAAAGAAAACAAAAGAAGGCTCAGGCGATGAAAGCAGCGCAGCCTATCTTTGGTTCGCAGTTTCAACAAATTGGACAACCCCGTAAACCTTATCAATGGCTCATCGATTCTGGTTTAATCGAAATCGAGGCGATGACATTTATCCGCGGTCGATCCATCGGTCATGCCTTCATGATTGTGGATGAGGCGCAAAACATGACGCCTCATGAAGCTAAAACCGTAATTACCCGCATCGGTGAAGGCTCAAAAGTAGTCCTCATCGGTGACCTTGATCAAGTCGACACACCTTACCTTGATAGCAAATCTAACGGCCTCATTCACACGCATGAACGCATGAAAGGGCACAGTATCGCCGCTAATGTCAGATTGCTCCAAGGCGTACGCAGTGCACTTTCTGAATTAGCCGCACAGGTAATGTGAACAAATTAACCTGGGTAAGTTCTACCAAGGACTAATCCAATCTTGCTCACATCGCTGGGCTCTATTGGCTTGTGAGTCGTGGAGAAGGAAACGCCCATGCAAAAACAATACCGCGAGCTGCGTGACAAACTCGCACCAGGTACTCTTTTGCTATTTCGGCTTGGTGACTTCTACGAGGTTTTTGGCGATGATGCGGTAACGGCCTCAAAGGTCATTGGATTAACGCTTACCAAGCGCCACGAGACGCCTATGGCTGGCTTGCCGTATCACGCGGCACCTAACTATGTAAATCGGCTCCTAGCGGCAGGTTGGAAGGTTGCCATCTGCGATCAGCTCGAAGCCCCCGTCACCGGTAAACTAGTACGCCGTGGCATTACTCGAATCCTTACACCAGGAACTGCACTCGAAGACTCACAACTGGACTCTCGCCGTGGTAATTATCTTTTAGCGCTTAACTGGAATAAACAAGGTTGGCATGCGTCATGGTTAGATGTTTCGACGGCGGATTTCCGCATGGCTACAGACACCCAAGTGGAACGTTTACTGTCACTTTTACATTCAATCAATCCACGCGAAATTTTATTACCCGAGGGTTTGGAAGTTGATCCAGCGTTTAGCCAACTTCTTGAAATATTTTTAGAGGGAAGATCTGTTTCACGTCTACCCAGTTGGAATTTTGATAGCTCCACAGGTTTTCAATTAGTTTGCCAAACACTTTCCGTACATAGTCTGGCTGGTTTTGGACTGAATGATACTCACCCAGCACTGGGCGCCGCTGGAGCAGTCCTCGGTTACGTTACCGACTCACTCTGCAGTCGCCCACAAAATCTTTTCAAAGTCACCGAACTTAAACTTGGATCGTCAGTACTCATCGATGCGGCCTCGGCTAAGAATCTTGAACTCTTTAACGGTACCAATGGCTCTAAAGATACATCACTTTTAGATTCCATCGATCGTACTTGCACCGCAGGTGGGGCCCGACTTCTGGCCATGTGGTTAACCGAGCCATCCACTGACCTAGCAATCATTCAACAACGTCAGAATGCAGTCACTGGCTTTATCAAACATCCTGGAGCTTCCGTACGCGTGGCTGAACTTCTGAGTAGCACACGCGATATTCCGAGAATTTTAGCACGCTTACAAAATCGACTACGTAACCCACGCGAGCTCGGTGGTATTCGCGATTCGCTCAAAGCATTTCCAGCCCTCAAAGAGGAATTAGCCGCGTTGCCCAATCCGGCCGTACAGCAGTACGCTGAAAAAATAGACTGCGAAAGTGATTTATTAACTAAATTAGAAAAGGCTTTAGCGGATGAATTACCTGTCGATCTAACAGAAGGTGGGGCCTTGCGTTCGGGATACGATTCTGAACTCGATCGATTGCGCTCATTAGCCACGGATAGCAAAACGTGGATTTCGGATTTCGAACGTCAGGAACAAACCCGTACTGGTATTAAAAATTTAAAAGTAAAATATAACGGTGCATTCGGCTATGCGATTGAAGTCACGAAATCGAATTTAGATCAAGTGCCCGCTGACTACATTCGCAAACAAACAATGGTGAATGCGGAGCGTTATACGACGGAGGAACTTCGAAAAAAAGAAAGGGAAGTGTTACGTGCCGACGAACAAGCGCTTTCACGTGAGTTAGATTTGTTCCAGATTTTACTGAATGAAGTACTCGCCAAAACTGCATCACTCTTAGTGACCGCTCAAACATTGGCTGAAGTTGACATCTTACATGGCTGGGCTGAATTAGCCCGAGAGTCCAACTGGTGCTGCCCGACGGTCGACCACTCAGACGTGATTAAGATTAAACAAGGACGTCATCCAGTGATTGAACGTGTTTTACAAAACCGACCTGGCGCTGGCTCGTTCGTACCCAACGATACTGATCTCCAGTCGAGCAAAGAGCAAATCGCCTTGATCACGGGTCCTAACATGGCCGGTAAGTCGACTTACATCAGACAAGTCGCATTGATTGTCTTGCTGGCTCATATTGGCTGCTGGGTACCTGCAACCGAGGCTCATATCGGGTTAGTCGACAGGGTATTCTGCCGTGTCGGTGCCTCCGATGAATTGGCCCGAGGCAATTCTACTTTCATGGTGGAGATGAATGAGACCGCTAATATTTTAAATAATGCGACGGTTAAGTCGTTAGTTGTTTTAGATGAAATCGGTAGAGGCACTAGCACCTATGATGGTATCAGTATTGCTTGGGCTGTAGCCGAACACTTGCACGGCAAGGAAACGGCAGGACCAAGAACTCTCTTTGCTACCCACTATCACGAATTAACTCAACTAGCCTCCTCACTAAATCGTTTACGCAATTGGTCAGTAGCGGTCAAAGAATGGCAGGATGAGATTGTGTTTATTCGCAGAGTCGTTCCAGGTGCGGCGGATCGCTCTTACGGCATCCAAGTCGCGAGACTAGCTGGCATGCCTCCCGGTGTCGTATCGCGTGCACGAGAAATTTTATCAGGTCTAGAAACCGGCGGTGGGTTGCCGAATAAGCAGGTCGTCAAGACTGCCGACGTCAGTGAATTGGTTGTACCGACTAAGGTAGAGAAGAAGGAAACCAAACCTTCAGCGCCGAAAGCTTCGCCTGAGAAAAAAAATCAAGACCCCGAATTGGATTTATTCGGGTAGGTCGCGGTGCTCATTCCAACTGCACGAATTAAACTTTGCCCAGCATCCTTCGTGGTGTGACTGATCGTAAATCGGGTAGTGAACATCGACGGCTGGACTATTCAGTGCTTGGGCGAGTGCTTTAGGGAAATCTACGGCAAATCTTTCCCAGTCGCAGCCCGCTAAAAGGGTGCGAGAGATGTAACCTTCAAGTAGGAGCCCGTTTTTATTACGTTTTTGAGCTGCTCCAGCTACTTTACGATTATCCTCCTCTAAGACTAAATCGTGAGGTTCAGCATGGTGCTCACATTGGTCAGGCGCTTTAAACTCTCTCTGATTTGTGGGCAGCGGAACTAATTTAACTTTTAATTTTTGTGCGAGTAGACATTCGAGCATTGCACGGTGCACCGTTTCATAGGCCTC
>JBAXUJ010000070.1:0-6199 GCA_037129735.1 Opitutia bacterium
CCCACAGGAACTAATTCAGCATTATAAAGTAAAATATCCGCCGCCATGAGAACGGGATAAAAAAGTAATCCAGCGTCAACCGACTCATGCTTGCGGGCCTTATCTTTAAATTGCGTCATGCGTTCTAATTGGCCCAACGGACACAAGCAACCTAAAATCCAAGCGAGTTCAGTGTGTCCAATTACATGTGACTGCGCGAACAAATGACTTTTGGCGGGGTCGAGTCCACAAGCGATGTACTGAGCCAAACAAGAATAAGTATTATCTCTTAACTCAGCGGGAACTTGGCGGACCGTGATGGCGTGCTGATCGACGATTCCAAAAAAGCATTCGTAGTCGTCCTGCATGCGGCCCCAGTTGAGTACGGCGCCCAAATAATTACCCAGGTGAAGCCTCCCAGTGGGCTGGGCACAGGTTAGAACCACCGGCTTGGCGGGCTTTTTATCAGCTGTATCAGTCATTCCTTGCCCAAAGAGTGGCAAGAGGCGGGCAAATCTTCAAGCGGATTGGGAGATTAGTGACGCTTGAAAATATAAGCATACCTGTTTTAGTCCGATTACCCTACCCACCTTCACCATGAATCCGTTATCTACGCCCGTAACCCCTACCGCTCTAGCTAATTTAGAGGATATTCTCTACAATTCGGCAGGACTGATTGCCTTAGCCTTTATTTCCGGCTGGGCCGTGAAAAAAGTCCTTGGTTGGTTGGGCAATAAATTAACCGAGAGTCCGATTGCTAAGGCACTCATCACCGCAGTAGGCAAGAGTCTTCAAGTCATCCTGCCAGCCTACACCATCTGGCTTTTGATTGATCATAATATGATCCACATTCCTGCCAACAAACAGGAATATTTTAAAACCGGAACGAGCTTACTCTTGTCTCTCGCTCACACCGCCACCGTCTATCACTTGGTTCTCGTTCCCATCGCTTGGGCACAGAAAATCGCCGATCAAACTGAAAATAAATTGGATGATGTTCTTGTTCCGATGATTGGAACAGTCATTCGAGTCGCGGTTGTTTTAGTAGGCGCAGTAAAGGCCGTCTCCATTGTTGATCCCGAAACGGCGAAGTCCGTTCTGGCTCTCTTAGCGACCGGCGCCGTGGCCATCGGCTTTGCTGCACAAGATACGATTAAAAATATCTTCGGTGCGGTCATGCTTATCATCGATCAACCTTTTACCCTCGGTGACAGCATTAATATTGGAACCCACGAAGGCAAAGTGGAGTCGCTCGGACTTCGCTCCACAGTTATCGTACTCTTAGACGGGCAACGTGTTGCTATTCCGAATGGTGATTTAGCGGGCCGTTCCATCATCAACATTACCCGACGCGACTTCATTCGTGCTCAAGATTTAGTGCATTTAGAAATGAATACACCTGCCGATAAAGTTAAAGAAGGTGTCGAAATTATCCGCGAGCTTCTCTCCAAACATGAAGGCTTTGATCATCGCCTACCGCCCCTCGTTCACGTGATGGAGTTTGGCGAGTGGGCAATTAATATCCGGTTCATGTACTGGTATAAACCGAACCTCGCTAAACAAATGGACTTTAATGAAAAGTTGATGATTCAAATTTCCGAAAAGTTCCAAAAGGCGGGTATCCGCCTTGCCTCACAAGGCACTCCACAAAATCGATAATTTATGGCCCTGATCGAAGTTAAAAATTTAAAAAAATCTTACGGACCGATTCACGCTGTCCGCAGTATTTCCTTCTCGGTAGAACGAGGTGAAGTCGTTGGTTTTCTTGGCCCCAATGGTGCAGGAAAATCTACTACCATGAAATTAATTGCCGGACACCTGCGAGCCGACCACGGCGAGGCTATCGTCGCAGGCTTTGATGTTTCCACTCATCCCATCGAAGCGAAAACACACTTGGGCTACTCTCCCGAAGGCGCCCCCGCCTACAGTGAAATGACGGTCCGAGAATTTTTACGTTTCGCCGCTGATCTCCGTAATCTCCCCAATCCATCTGAAAAAGTTAAGAAAACTCTCGAACTGTGCCGATTAACTGAAGTCGCTCACCAAACCGTCGATACACTTTCTAAAGGATACCGTATGCGCCTCGGTTTCGCTCAAGCAGTGATTCACGACCCTGAAGTACTAATTCTAGATGAACCGACGGATGGACTAGACCCAAATCAAAAATTTGAAGTACGCCGCATCCTCAAAGAAATGGCATCACGCAAAGCGGTGATCGTCTCCACTCACATTCTTGAAGAAATCGACGAACTCTGCACTCGCGTCATTGTCATCGCTCACGGTGAAGTCCGTTGCGATGAATCCAAAGAGCAATTTCTCCAACGTGGATCCGACCTCAACGAAGTCTTCCGCAAACTCACTGCCTAAATTTATGTCTTCTGAATCCTCTACGCCCACCCCGAGCGCATCGTCCGCAGTCTGGGCAATTTTTAACCGTGAGTTCGCTGGCTATTTTCGCACGCCCTTAGCTTACGTTTTCTTAGCAGTCTTCAATGCCTTCGCTATTTCTTTAGCCTTCTTCGTAGGCAATATTTACGAAGCCGGCGTCGCTAATCTCGATCGCTTTTTCTTATATCATCCATGGCTGTGGGCTTTTCTCGCTCCCGCTGCTGGCGCTAGACTCTGGGCCGAAGAGCGTCGCCAAGGCACCATCGAACTTTTACTCACCTGGCCTATTTCAGTTTGGCAAGTAGCGGTTGGAAAATTCTTAGCTGCGTGGCTCTTTCTGGCGACCGCACTTTTCATTACCCTACCGATTGCATTTACCATTGGTTATCTCGGCGACCCCGATGTTGGCGTAATTATTTCAGGATATCTTGGCTCACTACTTTGCGCGGGAGCTTGCCTCGGCATCGCATCGATCGCTTCCGCACTCACTCGTAATCAAGTCATCGCCTTCGTTACCGGATTCTTGGCCTGCTTCCTTCTCGTTCTCATCGGTTACGGTGTCTTTGATGAATTTATCGGCGGATTATTTTCGCCTAATATTATCGAAGAAGTTCGTCGTATCGGACTCTGGCGTAACCTCGAACCATTCACTCTCGGTCTAGTCGACTTACGACCATTTGCCTACTTCCTCACCCTCTCCTTTGGTGGACTGGGCTTGAGCACTATCATCATCGAACGCCGCTAATTTAACATGTCTCGCTTCCAAACTTTCTTAGCTTTTTTTGCGGTAATCGCCGCAGCTTTCTTTGTTAATCTTCTCGTCAGCACCATCAGTCCCCGTGCCGACCTCACCGAAGACCACACCTTCACTCTCTCCGAAGGTTCGCTAAAAATTATCAGTAAAATCGAAGAGCCTATCACGCTCGAACTCTACGCCAGTCGTTCCGATGTTAAACTGCGTCCTTATCTCGAAAGTTACTCTCGTCGCATTGAAGTTCTTCTTCGTGAATACGTTGCCGCTTCCAAAGGAAAAATTAAGTTGGTCTTAACCGACCCCAAGCCCGACACCAAAGAAGAACAACGCGCCCAACGTTATGCTTTGAGTGGAATGGGTGCGCTCAATGGCACGGCTTATTTAGGCCTCACCGTTCAACAGGCCGACACAGTTAAGGTGATTAATATTTTTGATCCGAGTCGTGAAAAATTCCTAGAGTATGACATTTCAAAATTAATCACTTCGGCAATGCGCCTTGATCGGCCAAAGCTCGCCCTCATTAGCACTTTAGCAATCACTACCGGACTCCCCCAAGGTGGACAGCAAGAGCCAGGCCCAGCCGATGTCCTGATTTCCGAATTAAGTCAGACCTACGAAGTCACCGCATTAAGTAATCAATCGGAAGAATTACCCAAGGACACCAGCGTAGTTCTTTTAATTCATCCGCATAATCTCTCCGACAAACTTGCTTACGCGGTAGATCAATTTCTTCTCAATGGTGGCTCCGTCTTCGCCGCCATCGACCCTCTCTCGCGTTTCCAAAAATACCAACAAGGTGGCATGCCCTTTCAAGTTTCACCGATGCTAGCCATGGGCGCAGCGAGTGACCCCGCGTTACTCAAGGCTTGGGGAATTTATGTAGACGTCGAAGCACTCACGGGTGACGCGGAACATTCCGTGGCAATTCGCGGTTCGCGCGGACAGCCCATCCAATACCCTGCTGCTTTCTCAGTTGGCCAAGACTCTTTTGCCAAAGATTCAATGTTGGTATCCTCCTTACGCGAGATTTCCTTCATGGAGGCCGGCAAAATAGGTTTAATTTCGGGGGCAGAAAAACGCATCAAAATGGAGCCTCTGATTACATTGAAGAACGCCACCTCAGGTTCCGTCGCTACGAGTATCGCTAATGCAGGACCATTCGAAAAAACCACCGCAAGTTTTGCCGTGAATAAAGAAGCGAAAGTTTTAGCCGCATTATTTACCGGAAACTTTCCTTCCGCTTTCCCCTTAGGTGCACCGACCGATAACAAAAAGCCAGCGGTAGCCCCTAAAACTGTTCATTTAAAAGAATCAGCCAAACCCGGAAAATTACTCGTCGTTGCCGATTCGGATTTTCTCTTGGATCCGTTTACCGTCCGACAAAGACAATTGAACGGACAGGTCGTCGCCGAAGAGATTAACGACAATCTTAAGTTTGTGGTGAGTGCGCTCGAAAGCTTGGGCGGTAGTAATGACTTAGTCAGCCTCCGCGCCAAGGGCACGTCGCTTCGTCCATTCAAAGTAGTCGCAAACCTTGAACGTGAAGCTCAAATCAAATACCAATCGAAACTCGACCAAATCGAAAAAAGTATCGAGGCGGCGAATACCAAGATTGCTGAAATATCAAAACGTTCGGGTGGAGATTTATCCAAAGGACTCGTGATCACTCCCGAGCTACAAAAAGAGCTCGAACGATTCCAAACAGAGATCGAAAAATTATCCGAAGAGCGAAGAATTATTCGCCGTGGCTTAAACGAAGACGTCAACTCCCTCGGTCGCAGACTCCAAATTATCAATCTGCTCATTGGACCTGCTATCGCCGCACTCTTCGGCCTACTTTACACACTCTATCGTCGTCGTAAAAGCGCTTAATCACTATGCGAAATAAAACACTCTTGATCGGCACACTGGTGCTTGGATTGGTCACTTTAGTGGTATTAAATATCAATAAACCAAGCGACGAAGTTAAGCTTAGTACCAAACCTTTAATCGATAGCGAGATTCTCAATCACCCTGCTCGCCTAGTCATTAAGTCTGGCGGTAAGACATCGACCATCGAACATCTGAATAATGAATGGGTAGTTAAAGAACGATTTGATCTGCCCGTGGATATCGAAAATCGACTTCTTCCTTTAATTTCTTCCCTTCAAAAAACTGAAAACTTCGGTTTGCTCACCAGTAATCCGAAACGCCTCGAAAAACTGAATCTCTCGGACGCTTTAATTTTAATCACAGGTGAGAACGGCAAAACCTTTGCCGCCGAAATCGGTAAATCGACCGACGACGCTCTCGGTAATGCGATGCGCATCCAGGGCGAAAATTCAGCCATTCGCACTAATTTCACAGGCTACATCGAAGCTGACCCTGCCGCTTGGATTAATCCAATTTTATATTCTATTAAACCCGAAGAGGTTAAAAGTGTGACCTTTAAATTTGCAGATGGAAAAACTGCCTTCACTCGCGCGACTAAAGATAAAAAGTTTAATGACCAAGAAAATCCTTGGTTAGAAAACTTTGTGCTCAACCTAGCAACGCTACGCATCACCGACGCGCAAGGAAAAGGCATTATCACCACCGAACTGGCTTTCAAACAATCGAGTGTGATTATTTTTGAGTTATTTGATGGTAGCTCGATTGCCACAACTTGGGCCAAGGAATCTAATCCCGAATCCAAGGAGCCCAAGTACTTCGTCAGAGCTCAACACTCGGATTCACAAAATAAAATCAACCAAGTGGGACAAAAAGCCGAGTTTCTCTGCCCCTCCTGGCTGATGGAGCAAATTCCGACATCTATCGCCGATCTTAACCAAAGATTGAGCCCGCCGACCGAAAACACCAAATAATTAAGTGTTTTACAAAAGCCCTTGCAACTTTGGCCAAGGGCTTTTTCGTGTCTATCTGTAATGGTCATCGCCGAAGCCCAAACATTATCAACCTACCTTCCGGTTTTAATCCAAGCCGGACTAGGTCTCATGTTGCCCGCCATTATTTTAGCAGCGAGTCACATTTTTGGTCAGCGTGCCAAAGGAAATTATATTAAAGATAAAGCTTACGAGTGCGGTCTGCCAGCTGAGGGTA
>JBAXUJ010000071.1:0-6189 GCA_037129735.1 Opitutia bacterium
GGGTATTTTGAAAACACTCAACAGACGATTGATTTTTTTGATCAACTCAGAAGGCAGGAAACTACGCCTGGTCTAGTGGATAGTTTTCTAGGCGTATGTTATGACACCTGCCATTTTGCGCTCCAGTATGAAGACGTCGCGCAATCGGTAGAAAAACTCAATTCAAGCGGCGCTCCTATTTTAAAGTATCATTTAAGTTCCGCTCTGAGATTAAATCCAACGGATGAGGCATTACGTCGATTGGCGAGTATGCAAGAGCCCACCTATTTGCATCAGTGCATCGGACAGAGCCAAGATTGTGAGTTAACTTACTTTAAAGATATTCCTGACGCTCTAGCTGATACCAATGTTCTCAAGAAGTTTAATGAGTTAAGAGTGCATTTTCACTTACCGCTGCATTCATCGCCGATTGATAAAGACTTTTTTAATACGACAGATTTTTTAAAAAAAGCTCTGAGTGTGATTATGAAACAGCCTGGTTGGGCGCGAGAACTTGAAATCGAAACCTACACCTGGGAAGTTTTGCCTCAGGCTTTACGTTCGTTGGATGTGACGGACCAAGTCGTGGAGGAGTATCGCTGGGTTTTAAATGAGCTCAGCCAATACGGAGTAAGGCCTGCCTGATGAAATCGAATCTCAAATCTTGGCTAGTACTCACAAGGTGTTCTAATCTCCCCACTGTTTGGTCCAACATTATCTCGGGCTGGCTTTTAGGTATGGCAGCCGTCATGCAAAATCCGTCGGTAGTCGTACCATCGGCACTGAGCGTCCCATTGTTTATATTATTATTAGGAATCTCTTTACTCTATGTAGCGGGCATGATTTTGAATGATGTTTTTGATTACGAGTGGGATTGTAAAAATCGCCCCGAGCGTCCTTTGCCTTCTGGGCTAATTTCACGTTCAAAAGCAAAGTGGATCGGGGCTATTGTATTATTATTAGGATTGGCACTTTCAGTTTTCTCCGCTGGGAGATTTTTAAATCCGACAGTTTTAGCGATTACAGGACTCTTGGTTATTTTCATTCTTTGGTACGATGTTGCCCATAAAGGTAATCCGCTAGCTCCCGTTATTATGGGCGCGTGTAGAGCACTGTTGCCGGTTATAGGATTTATGGTCGCTACCACCGATGGTGTTTACGTGTTACCATCAAACGTTTATGTTTATGCAGCGGTTTTGGGAATTTATACCTATGCACTTACCTGGGTGGCTAAGTATGAACTCACACCTGCTAAAAACTCTTATTGGATTGAGCGTCTATTATTTTTAATACCTTTGCCACTGATTGTTTACGGAAATTACACTTACTGGAGTTTGGGTGCGTTAATATTTTATGTGCTTTGGATTATTTTTTCCAATCGCCGCCATCCAACTCCGTCAGGAATTTCCGCCCGCGTGGCCGATCGTATCGCTGCCTTTTCACTTTTAGACTCTATCGTGAGTGGAACTATTTTATTAATGATAGCACGGTTCTGTGGAACGGAACCGATGATACAAGTAAAGGAAGTAGCTTGGCTGGCCCTGCTTGCCCCGCTCATTTGTTTTGGTATGACCCTCTGGCTTCGCAAATTCATACCTTCTACTTAATAGATTGGATTTAAAAGTGGAACTGGGCTTGTCCTTGGGTGTCTCTACCTTTCACTCCAAGCAGGTAACGCTTTCATGAATTCCCGGCTCGATCTCTCTTTTGTGGTATCTTATCGCCACCAAATCTTTTTCACGGAGAACGCCTTTGCTGTAAAAAATACTATTTTAAAAGAGTTGGTTGGGTCCGCTAAAGTTTTGCCGATTATTGATGCTGGCTTGGTGGCAACCTCGCCCACGGTGGTTTCTGATTTAATCGAGTACGCTAAAGTTAATCAGATTAAACTTACGCGTGCGCCGATGATTTTAACCGGCGGCGAGGAATGTAAAAAAGATCAGTCGGTCGTTAATACAGTTCTTGCTGCTATTGAAGAAGACGCCATTTGCCGTCATTCCTATGTTCTCGTTATTGGTGGTGGTGCGTTATTAGACGCCGTTGGTTTTGCTTCTTCGATTGCTCACCGAGGTGTGCGCTTGATTCGGATGCCTTCGACTACTTTAAGTCAGGCCGATGCCGGCGTGGGTGTTAAAAATGGCATCAATGCTTTTAAGAAAAAGAATTTCACGGGAACGTTTAATCCGCCTTATGCCGTGATTAATGATTTTTCATTTCTAAAATCTCTCAGTCCTAAAAACTTACGCGATGGTTTAGTTGAGGCCGTAAAAGTTGCTCTTTTAAAGGACCCTGAATTTTTCAAGTCACTCGAAAAAGACTCACGAGAGTTGGCGGCCGGCAATTTAACATTAATAAGTGAATGCATTCGTCGATCCGCTGAACTGCATGCCCTGCACATTACCAAGTGCGGCGATCCCTTTGAACTCGGTTCAGCTCGACCACTCGATTTGGGTCACTGGGTGGCCCATAAGTGTGAGATTTTATCAAATTATCGTTTGTCGCACGGTGAAGCCGTTGCCATCGGCCTAGCCGTTGATGTGCTCTGTGCTCGAGAGTTGGGTTTATTCTCTAAATCAGAATCGGAGCGTGTTATCGATTTACTCGTTCAACTTGGTTTTAAATTATACACACCCGAATTAGATATTAATGAAGGAGACTTATTAATGCAGGGGCTGGAAGAGTTTCGTGAGCATCTCGGCGGTCAGCTCACTCTAATATTGCCGACCACTATTGGGCAATCGACCAACATTCATGAATTATCACGAGATGTAGTTAAGAAAGTTACCACAGAACTTAGTCATCGCTTTTCATCATCATGCGCCGCGTTGTCTTAAATGTAGTTGGCTTGTCCGCTCGCGATTTGGCGTCGGGTGAAATGCCACACATTGCTGAATTTGCGAAGCGAGGTTCCTCCGCTAAAATTTCTCCAGCTTTTCCTGCAGTGACTTGTACTGCACAGTCTGACTATTTAACCGGGGAGTGTTCGGCTGTTCACGGAATTGTAGGCAATGGCTGGTATGATAGGGGATTGAGTGAAGTCCATTTTTGGAAGCAGTCTAATCGACTCGTCCAAGCACCCAAAGTCTGGGATAAACTCCATCAACGTTCTAATAAGCTGCGCATAGCTAATTTATTCTGGTGGTACAATATGGGTACGACGGCAGATATTTCAGTGACTCCGCGTCCCAACTATTTGGCCGATGGCGGTAAGGTTTTTGATATCGCGACGTATCCTTATGAAATTAAAAACTCACTGAAGGCGGATCTCGGCGAGTTTCCCTTTAAAAACTTTTGGGGTCCTGCCGCTGGATTGGCTTCGTCGCAGTGGATTGCCGATGCGGCCCAATGGATAGAGCAGAATCAGAAGCCTGATTTAAATTTAGTTTATCTTCCCCATCTTGATTACGATTTACAGAGATTTGGACCGCGCAGTCCAGAGGCACAGCAGGCCAGAGCCGACATAGATAATTTAGTGGGTGGACTGATTGAGTTCTTTGAGAAAAGAGGGGTCGATGTTCTTATTGTATCTGAGTATGCGATTACGGAAGTTAACCACGACGTTCCACTTAATCGTATCTTAAGAAAGCACGGACTGCTCAGAATCAAAGAAGAGCTCGGTGCTGAAATTTTAGACCCTTTTAATTCGCAGGCCTTTGCTGTCGTTGATCATCAAGTCGCCCATATTATTGTCCAAGACCATACCAAGCTCGATGAAGTCAGAAAGATATTAGAAAATACCGATGGGGTAGAAAAAGTTTTAGATCAAGAAGCCCAAAAGAAACTTGGAATAAATCATGAGCGTTCGGGCGACTTTATCGTCGTGGCAAAAAAGAATACTTGGTTCTCTTATTATTGGTGGACGGATGATGAGCGTGCTCCTGATTATGCGCGAACCGTTGATATTCATCGCAAGCCTGGGTATGACCCCGCTGAGCTGTTGATTGATCCAGCGATAAAAATCCCTTTAATTAATATAGTAGGATTTCTTTTAAAGAAACGTTTGGGCCTACGTGCTTTATTGAAACTCACACCTTTAAGCGGAGAAAAAATAAAAGGCTCCCACGGTAGAGTTCCTGAAGACCCTTTAGATTGGCCTGTAATTATTTCTTCTCAGCCTCAGATAATTAAGGGCGAGTGTAATTCAACCCAAGTCTACCAGTATATTATTTCAGGTTTTTAGGCGGTTAAGCGCTGGAGGCATTCTGAATAAAGTGACTGTGTTTTGGCTATCACTTCCTGTGGGAGCATTGGTCCCGGCGCAGTTTTATTCCAGGGCTGTGACTCTAACCAGTCGCGCACAAATTGTTTATCGTAGGAAGGTTGAGTCTGACCCGGCTTCCAAGACGCCGCTGGCCAATAGCGTGATGAATCAGGAGTTAAAACTTCATCAATTAAAACCAAATTACCTTTGGCGTCTTTACCAAATTCGAATTTTGTATCCGCGAGAATTACTCCAGCCTTAGCAGCGCGCGTTGCACCCATTTTATAAAGTGCGATGGATGTATCGTGAACCTTCTTAAATGTTTCTTCACCTAGAAGTTTTGAACATTCGGCAAGGGTGATGGCTTCATCGTGACCTTGGGCTGCTTTGGTCGTCGGAGTAAAAATAGGAGAAGGTAGTTGTGAGCCGTCTAATAATCCGGCGGGTAGTGCGTGATCTAAAATGGCCCCCGACTTTTTATATTCCTTATATCCGCCTCCAGCTAAGTATCCACGAACCACAGCTTCGACGGGCAAGGGGGTTAACTTTTTAACTAACATGGATCGACTGATTAACTGCTCATGACCCTTTAAAATCTTCGCGAGTTGTTCGCTATGCTGGTCAACTAAGTGAGTAGGAAAAATTTCTTTAGCTTGTTCAAACCACCACAAACTTAGTTGAGTCAGTAAGATTCCTTTACCGGGGACGCCATTGGGCATGACGACATCGAATGCCGATAGTCGATCCGTAGCGATAATCAGATAATGTTCACCGCAGTCGAAAACTTCTCTAACCTTACCCTTGGCGTGCAGGCGGTAGGGTAGACCTGTGACAGTCATCAACGCCTCCATGGGAAGTTTAGGGGTGTTCATTTTATTGATTAAATAGCCGACTCGACCCTAATAGCGCAAGGAGAGAAGCCAAAGGAAATTTTCAATTATTATGTCATCTATTTTAGCGACCATTGTTAGGCACCCCGATGAAAATTTAGCGAAATGCACTTTGGAGCCATTGCGTTTACGCAAAGAACTTTCCTTTTTCCAGTTTAGTGCATCACTCAAAATTGAAGCATCGGAAGACATTGTATTAAGTGTTGATGCTCCGCTTATTTCTAAAGCCGATGTAGGCCGTCCACTGATTTTATTGGATGGCAATTGGAAGCATGTACCGAAATTAAAATCCTGTTTAACGGGTACACCTATTTATCGTTCATTACCGAAAGTGCCGACTGCTTATCCTCGACGTAACGACGAAGGGTTGGATCCATTAGAAGGACTGGCTTCGGTTGAAGCACTTTATTTAGCATTAAAATTATTGGGGCACGACGATCCTAGCCTACTTTCTCAATATCACTGGCGAGAACAGTTTCTGAAATCAGTCGCTCTTTTTAAGATCTAATAAACAGAGTCGGATAGCCTCACCGGCTGCGGCTAAACCAAAAGCGCCCGCGATGTGTGAAGCTGTGCCATAGCCCCACTCGCAATTAGGTCTTAACTCCTCTTCTTCCTCTTCAGGAATTTCGCCACCGGGCAAACCAGCACAATCAGTCGGCTGGGTAAATGGTTCATCCGACCACACACAGGAAATATTAAAAAGTCCCTTTCGGGGAAAATCATAATTTTGTCTTAGACGTTTACGTACCAGCATCATCAGAGGGTCATCGCGCGAGGCGGTCATATCGGTAACTTTAATGCGTGTACCATCGAGTCGTCCCGCACAGCCACCGACAGTCACCATTTTTAAATGACGATTTCGTACTTCATTAATTAATCCACACTTGGGTGAAAGTGAATCAATGGCGTCGATGACGACTCCGGTAAATCCGTCGAGAAACTCGCTCGGATTGGTGCGTGAAATAAAACGGGTGATTTCCTTAATTTTAATATCAGGATTAATGGCTTTAGCTCGTGCCGCCATGACTGAGGTTTTATTAAGGCCTTCGTTTCCTATGAGGGCGTGGAGTTGTCGATTGGTATTGGAAGTGCAGACGGCATCGCCATCGACCAGAA
>JBAXUJ010000072.1:0-6159 GCA_037129735.1 Opitutia bacterium
CCAACCACTTACAGAAACTGGCAGCATTCATTCTAGCCTCGAAATCGGATCCTACGATTACGTTTCGCTGGGGATCACAGTCACAAATAATAATGCCCAAGGCACTGAGCCCGCCAAACAAGGTAATACCGTAACATTTACAACATCGCACGACAAAGGCTGGAGGGACAATAGTTCGCGCGACGCTTCTAACTTATTATTTAAATCAGTCTGGAAAATTTCGGATAAAATTAATTTTGATATACTTGGATCAGCGGACACCAGTCGTGCACGTCTACCCGGAACCGATGTCGCACCGACTCCTGACGATTGGCAAAACGACCACGGCTGGCTAATCTCTCCAGGGATATTTTTCCGTGACGATTCTACACAAGCTGCTGCATTTTGGTCGCACAACGAAACATCGACCAAGAGTTATACCTTCGCGACGGATTACAGTTATAAAATCAAACGCGATGAATTCACCGCCTATGTGGATCAAAAAGTAGATGCTCAATTAAATCTAGGGCTCGGTATAAGTTATGAAAATAATGCGTTCAACCAAGTTGAGAGCACTCCCAAAACTTGGGTCGACACCATGGAGTCGCTCGGTTTGTGGACTCGGGCAGATTGGAAAATCAGCGCCGAAGACCAATTAAAATTAACCCTGCGTGAAGATACTTTCTCTGATTTCAAAAGGCACTTTTCATGGGATATCAATTATCGACGCTCCCTAAGCAAAGAGTTAAGTGCCCATGCTAAACTCGCGACCGCCTATCACACGCCCAGTGCGAATGATCTCGCAGGTGGAACGGTGGGCGGGGCGGCGTTACGACCTGAAACTAATTACGGAAAAGAATTGGGCTTACGTTATGAAAATGGAAAAGATCTCAGTTGGACACTCGTGTTATTTGAAAATCACTTAACGGACTTAATCACTTTTGACTACGTTTACCCCTACCCTGCTTATAATATTAACGAGGCACGAAGCCGCGGCGTGGAGTTCGGAGTACAATCGCAAATCACCAGCACGCTTAAACTTTTTGGGACGGGCACTTATTTAAGCACCAAGGATTTCGCCACCCAAGACAGCCTGATTCGCCGACCTGATCTCATTTTTACTCTCGGTGCTGAAATGAATCCGACCACTGTGTGGACCTACGGCTTATCGGTTAATCATATTGCGAACAGAATTGATTACGACCCTAGCAGCTACGCCGTCGTCAAATCACCCAACGGTACTTACTGGCGCACTTGGCTGGTTTATCATTATAAAAACAGCCAAGAATTATCGCTGCACATCGAGAATCTCTTTAATGAAACGGCACCGCCCGCTAGCCTAGGGTTTCCCGCTCAGCCGCGCTCATTCTATTTATCATTTTCGGTGAAATATTAGTTCCCTTCCTTGCCAAGTAGCCGAATCGCAAACTAGTATCGTCCTCCCTAAACTATGAGTCGGTACTATTTCGCCTACGGTTCAAATCTCGACGCCAGTCAAATGGAGCGTCGTTGCCCAGGTCATCAGTATCGTTGTAAGGCATTTCTACCTAAACATCGTCTAGCCTTCAGTCACCCGAGCACCACTTGGGGAGGCGGTTCAGCTGATATTATCGAGGACGAACTTTCACCGGGCGTCTGGGGATGCATCTATGAACTCACTGCTGACGACTGGGTAAGATTATCCACCGCCGAGGGTTCAGGTTATCGCCGTACCACCATCACTGTCTTAGAGGCTGGCGTCGAAGATTGCCCCTTTGAATGTGATGCCTTCAAGGTGGTCGATCCCACTGGACCACACCTTCCCGCCAAACTTTATATAGATACGATTATCCGCGGTGCACTTGCACGTAGTTTGCCCGCAGGTTGGATTACCTGGCTCAAGGGATTATCGCACAAAGGCTAAGTGAAGAAAAATAAGCCACGATGTTTTTGGTGCGGCGAAGATCCGCTGTATGTTAAATATCACGACCGCGAATGGGGTGAACCTGTCCGCGATGATCTTAAACTTTTTGAACAACTTACCCTGGAGGGAGCGCAAGCAGGCTTATCTTGGTTAACCATTCTTCGCAAAAGAGAAAATTATCGTAAAGCCTTTGCTCAGTTTAATCCCAAAAAAGTTGCGCAGTTCAAGAAATCGAAAATCGACAAACTGATTTTAGATCCGGGTATTATTCGTCATCGTGGAAAAATTATCTCTACCGTGAACAATGCTAAAGTTTTCTTATCCATGCAGAAAGAATACGGCAGTTTTTCAGAGTGGCTATGGAACCATGCGAAAGAAAATAAAACTCAGCACCAACTGGGTTCCCCTACTTCGGCCTTGGCTTTAAAACTCTCTAAAGATTTAAAAAAACGTGGGATGAAATTTGTCGGGCCGTCGATTATGCATGCTTTTTTACAAGCCGTGGGAGTATTCTCCGATCACCAACCAGACTGTTGGAGATTTAAGAAAAAGTAGTGCACCTGATTTTTGCCTTCAAAAAGCTTCATTTAAAGGATAGCCGGACAAAATCAGCCATTCATGGTTGAGATTTTATTCACTTTCAAAGGAACAATCTCGACTGTATGTAAATCTAACTATCATCCGAAACACCCCTTATTCTATGTCACCCCTCAATCGTCGTTCATTCATTAAGAGTACCGCACTAGCCGCTACCGTGGCTGGATTAAGTGCTCGTAGTTTTGCTCAAGTTTCGGGCGCCAACAGCGAAATTCGAGTTGCCGTCGTCGGCTTCCGCAGCCGTGGCCTCGAACATATTAAAGAAATTAAAAAAGTGCCTGGTGTTCGCATCGTCGCACTTTGCGATGTTGACTCCGATGTCCTCGCTAAAGGTCTCATCGATTGCCCGGGCGCCGTAGGTTACACCGACATCCGCAAGATGCTCGAAGATAAAAATATCGATGCCGTCTCCATCGCCAGCCCTAATCACCAGCACTCCATTCAAGGCATCTGGACGCTCCAAGCAGGTAAACATCTCTACATTGAGAAACCTCTCTCTCACAATATCTTCGAAGGTCAACAAATGGTAGCGGCTGGAAGTTATTTTAATAAATTAGTTATTCAAGCAGGCACCCAGAGCCGATCAGGCGTGGGCATTCGTGCCGCGGTCAAAGACGTACACGCTGGTGTATACGGAAAAGTAAAAGTCGCCCGCGCACTCTGTTACAAACGTCGTAAATCCATTGGCCCTGCGAAGAAGAATTCTATTCCTGCCAACATTGATTATGATTTATGGAACGGCCCTGCCGATGTCCAAGAGTCCATTCGCGGAAATCAAACAGATCCCGTAAACGAAACGAAGAGTTTTGGTTCAGTTCACTACGATTGGCATTGGTTCTGGAATTACGGCGGTGGCGATATGTGCAATCAAGCCATCCACGAAATTGATATCGCACGCTGGTTCCTCAATACCCACGAAGTCGCCCCCGAAGTGATGTCTATTGGCGGTCGCTTATCCTACAGCGACTGTGGTGAAACGCCCAATAGTGTTTTAGCAGTTTATAACTATACTTCAGCTCCTCTCATTGCTGAAGTTCGCGGACTTCCCTCTGACGGAAAAATGGAAGGGCCTATGGATAAAATCCATAAATGGAGCAAAGCGTCCATCGGTATCGTGATTGAATGTGAAAACGCCACTATCATCGTCCCCGACTATCACTCTGCTAAAGCTTATGATGCGTCTGGTGCCGTCATCAAATCTTACGGTAAAGAAGCCAGCCAAGTCGATATGTCAGGCGGTGCTTCAGGCCACCATGCTAACTGGTTTGAATGTATTCGTGCCGGCTCTAACTCGGATATTCATGCACCATTACGTGAGTGCCATATCTCTACTAGCTTAGTCCACGCCGCTAATATTTCCTACCGACTGGGAACAAAGAAAAATAATGGCGAAATCACCGATGCGATTAAATCGAGCTCTGGGCTCTCCGAAGCTTATAACAGAATGAAAGAACACCTCGGTGTTAACGGCGTAAAAGTAGATCAATCGAGTTTAACCCTAGGCATCCCCCTCTCCGTTGATCCTAAGACCGAACTCTTCACGGGTGCGAATTCCGAAGCCGCCAACCGCGACCTCGTTGCGAAACGCGAAGGTCGTGCTGGTTTCAAAATCCCAACAAAATTCTAAACATGAAAAAATACTTATTAGCAGCACTCATCCCCCTCGTTGGTTTTGCTGGGGATAATGAATTGACCGACGCCGAAAAAGCAGCGGGCTGGAAATTACTGTTCAACGGTAAGACCACCGAAGGTTGGCGCTCCGCTAAAGGTCCCGAGTTTCCTAAATCGGGCTGGTCAATTGTGGATGGCATGTTCCACACTGAGTCGACCGGCGGTAAAGAATCCGCCGCGGCCGGAGATATCATCACCGTTGATAAATTCTCGAAATTTGAAGTCAGTGTAGATTTCAAACTGACCAAAGGAGCCAACAGTGGATTAAAATATTTCGTCCAACCGAACCTTAACCAAGGCACAGGTTCAGCTTTTGGTTTAGAATTCCAAATGCTCGATGACGAAAATCATCCTGACGCTAAACTAGGTCGTGATGGAAATCGTACCATCGGCTCGCTCTACGACATCATCACCGCCAACAAAGATAAAAAGCCTAGCCCTATCGGTCAGTGGAATACCGCACTCGTTAAGACCGATGGAAAGAAAACCGAACATTGGTTAAACGGCATGCTGGTTGTTTCCTACGATCGTACGACCGACGAATTCAAAGCCCTCGTTGCGAAGAGCAAATACGCTGATAAAAAATACGGCGGACACTTCGGTGAATGGGAATCAGGTCACATCCTTCTCCAAGAACACGGTGACGAAGTTTGGTTTAAGAACGTCAAAATCAAAGATTTAAGCGCAAAGTAATTTGAGCCTAAATTAAACAAAAAGCCCAATTTTATTGGGCTTTTTTTATGCCTAAAGACTTCACTGCACTCGCTCGACTTTTACGCCTAAATCCTTATTCCCTATCTTATGTCCAAAAAGCCTTCTTCATCAGGTTATCCTGAATTCCTTAAAGAACTTCTCGATGCGAAATCACCCACGGGCCATGAATTCGCCGCCCAAGCGGTCATCGACCGCTATGTTAAAGATTCAGCCGACAATTATAATAAAGATACTCTCGGTAATCGTATCGCAGAACTCAAAGGTAAAGGCGGACCGACTTTAATGTTCGCCGGTCACATCGACGAAATCGGACTCATTATTTCACATATCGACGATAAAGGTTTCCTCTACTTCGAATTTTTAGGCGGTCACGACCACGTTATTCCATCCGGTCGTCGTGTTCATATTCTCACCCGCAATGGACCCGTTCTCGGCGTTACCGGAAAACGCGCTGTCCACCTGCTCTCTCCTGAAGATCGTAAACGCGTTCCCGAACGCCACGATATGTGGATTGATATCGGTGTGAACAATCGCACTGACGCCTTAAACATCGTCCGCATCGGCGACCCCGCCATTTATTCGGACGGACCTGAAATTCTCCGCGGCTCCATTGGTGTCGCCCGTGCTTTCGATGACAAAGCCGGTGCCTACGTTTGCATGGAAGCTTTCCGTCGTCTCGCTAAACAAAAAGACCTCGTTGCGCGCGTTGTCTCTGTCGCCACCACCCAAGAAGAAATTGGCACTCGTGGTGCACAAGTCGCGGCCCAAGGTATCAATCCGCAGGTTTCAATCACGGTGGATGTTGGACATGCAACCGACCACCCTGACGCCGATAATCGCAAGTTCGGTAAATTCACTTTATCGGGCGGACCTATCATCAGTCGCGGTCCGAATATCAATCCACTGGTCTTCGATCAAATGGTAGCCGCTGCCGAATCACTCAGCATTCCTTATCAAGTTGCGGCCGAGTCCAGACCCACTGGAACGGACGCTCGCGCCATTCAAATGGCCAATGGTGGCGTAGCCTGTGGCTTGGTATCCATTCCTCTCCGTTATATGCACACCCCGGGTGAAGTCGTAGACCTCGCCGTCGTTGAGCAATGCGTCCAACTTCTCGTTGAGTTCGCCTGCCAAGTTAAGAAAAACCAAAATTACAGTTGGTAATAAATGTGCAGTGATGTTTGCACCTTTTAGTGCACCCCTCACTCTAACCCTATGCCTACCCTCGTCTGGTTTAGACAAGACTTACGTCTAGCTGATAATCCAGCACTGCAGGCTGCCATAGCCGCAGGTGA
>JBAXUJ010000073.1:0-6128 GCA_037129735.1 Opitutia bacterium
GGTTTTTGTCCTTTAGAAAGATAGTAACGAATCTCGTCGAAATTAATATTCTTTAAGTCTTCGGTCGCCCAGTGGGTGGGCATAGGTAAATCAGTGAATGTTTTTAGGGCTTTTAAGCGGAATTCGCGAATCCACGACTCTTCACCTTTAACATCCGCAATATAGTTAATTACTTTTTCGGATAAGCCAATGCCGGCATCGAAAGCATAATTCTCTTCGTACTTAAAATCTCCCTTCGTGCGATCGACTTCGATTGCTTCGCGTTGGGCCTGACTGTCTTCGATTTCGGACATAGGATTAGGCGTTGGCTAAATCTTTTTTGACCCACTCGTAGCCTTTGGCTTCGAGTTCAAGGGCGAGTTCTTTGCCACCGCTGTGGACGATGCGTCCATCGTACATAATGTGTACGCGATCGGGTACGATGTACTCGAGGAGACGTTGATAGTGAGTGATGACGAGGAAACCGACATCAGGTCCGCGCATGTGATTAACGCCTTCGGAGACGATGCGGAGAGCGTCGATATCGAGACCGGAATCGGTTTCATCGAGTACGGCATACTTTGGCTTCAGCATCATAAGCTGAAGAATTTCGCAGCGCTTCTTTTCTCCGCCCGAGAAACCTTCGTTCACGAAACGCGCCGTAAATTTGCGATCCATTTTAAGGGCGTCCATCTTCGCATAGAGTTCAGCGTAGTAAGCTTTGGCGTCGAAGGGTGCACCTTTGGCTTGGCGGGCGACGAGCGCAGCGCGGATGAAGTTAGCGATGGTTACACCAGGGATTTCGCTGGGGTATTGAAACGCGAGGAAGAGGCCTGCGCGGGCAATGGCGTCGGGCTCTTGGCCGATGATTTGTTCGCCATCGATAAAGGCTTCGCCGGATTGAACAGAATAGTCGGGGTGACCTGCTAAAACTTTAGCGAGGGTGCTTTTACCCGTGCCATTCGGTCCCATAATGGCGTGAACTTCGCCTTTGGGGACGGTCAAAGAAAAATCTTTGAGAATCGCACGTTCGCCGATGGAGGCGTTGAGGTTTTTGATGACAAGTGAATCAGGCATGTTAAAAATTAATTTTGGGTGGAAGATTTGGTGCGGCCTTGGAAACTGATTTCGATAGTTTCAGTTTCAAAGTTAGCCGGTAATATTTTTGTTAACTGATCTAAAATTTCTTTGGGTAGTTCGATGTCATGCACGCGACCTGTGGATTCGTCGCGGAAGTGCGCATGCGGTGCGAGGTTAGGGCAGTAGCGGGTGGATTCACGTTCGTGATTCACTTGGCGGACGAGGCCGCAACCTACGAAAGTTTCGAGACAGTTGTAGACCGTGGCGAGTGACAGACCTGGCATCGTTTCTAAAGCACGATGATAAACCTCGTCGACGGTGGGGTGGTCGCGTTGAGCTAAGAGAACCGTGTATACAATTTCGCGTTGCGGGGTGATTTTTTGTCCGCTTTTGGCGAGGGCTTCGTGCAAAGACTCCCGTTCGTGCTTATTGAGATTTTGAATCATTCTAAACGGCTAATGAGTTGGAATGATTCCAAGTTGCAAGTTAAACCTACGCCAAAACCGCCGAAAATAGCCTATTTTCCTAAAATACTAATTTAGCCCGAGATTAGGGGGCTTAATTTCGTCATCTAGGTCTTTTTGAGCAGTTAAAGCGGAAAGGACTTCGGCGACTTTGGCGATTCGTTTGATCGGTGACAGGCACTCGAGGAGTTCGCGTCGGATTTCTGTTTCCGCCACAAGGTGTCCAGCGACGGCATCGGCTAATGCGCCCGGCTTATTGGCCAGTCCGCGGAAGCGATCGAGCAGCGGTTGGACGTCTTCTTCAGCATCGGCCAAAAGATGTTCAGTGAAGGCGAGAGTTCGGGCGATTTCGCGGGTGAAGGCGATGGAGTCAGCTTCATCCTCGTCGACCACTGGACTGATTTCTAAAAGTGGGTAGGGGCCTTCGTGGGAAATGGAGTGAACCTTGGCACGTCTTAATCCCTCTAAAATAATTTGGTGGGTGCCATCGTCCAATTCAACATGTCCGTTGATTCTTCCGACGCACGTAAAGGGGTAGGGCTGTTCTTGTTTAGCTTTAGAGCTCTTCGATTTATCTAACTGCGAGACCGCGAACATTTGATTTCCCGCTAAAGTAGCTTTGAGCATTCGCTGGTAGCGTGGCTCAAAAATGCGTAACGGTAAAAGCTGTTGCGGCAGAAAAACACAATGTGCCATGGTCATGACTGGAACAACGATGGTGGTTTTCATTAGGTCAACTTACAGATAGTCGCCTAGGCGCAAATCAGACTGACAAAAATATTAATTTAAAACTCAGGATAACTTTTCAAAGATTGCAAAATCGTTACGCAGACGCACCTCACGTGCGATAATTTTATAGTTCGTGTCGTTGATTAAAGATTGGTAAGACTGATCACGAAAGTTTTTGAGTTAAGAGGGTTATATAGGTGGAGTTTGGCTGTCTTTAAGTCTTTTAGTCATTAATAATTACAAAAGTAGGGCAACGATCTTGAGTAAGGACACTAATTTTTTTACCACGATTTACGCAAAATTCTTCAACGGCTTGCACGACCCCAGGGTGTAATTGAGACGTAAAATCATGCCCCATAATAAATCCACCTTTTCTAACTTTTATCAGGGAAAGTTCTAGGTCCTTTAATACACTCGGATAAGCATGATCCGCATCAATGTAAACAGCATCAAGAAAGCCATCTGGTAGACCTAAGAGAAATTTTTCTGATGTAGATTTAACTACTTTTACATATGGGTTTGTCAAATAATACTCCGATATAATATGGAATTGTTCCTCTACATTAAGCCAGCGAATGTTATTGCCATCTTTATCTCCAGAGCAAGTTACTCCTTCGAAAACATCTACAAGATAAATATATTGTGGGTCACAAATTTTAATTAGTAGTGATGAGAAACTTCCATCAAAAACACCGAGTTCTGCAATCTTCATTCTTTTTGGAAGTAAAGTAATGAGTTCATCTCGCGTTGAAATAGTGTTCATAATTAACTAAGTTGTGAAAGTGTTAATCTCATTAAATAGAGTTTTGTTGCAGACGGTTCGACGCCGCCTGCAAAATGTAGGATGGATACCTTATTGATTCTAGCCCTATTAAGCTCTTGATCCTGTAATATTTGGATACCGTTATGATTAACTAAATCAGTCAGGTTTAAATTATAGCAATTTTTTTGGAGCAAAAATGGGTAAAAGCATGTTGGTCGCCGCATCGACCCCTAAAGCCCTGATCCTCAATTGCACAGACGTATTCATAGGAAGAGGATAGTAAGTCAGCCGCATCAGAGTTAGCTCCAAAAACTCCAGAACAAATGCTTGGGATATTTCTATAGTCTTGGGTTTCTTGTGTGTTTAAAAGTGGGCCAGCCCAAAATGTCTCAGTGATATAATTTTTTTTCCTACTTTTTGAATTGTAGCTGTATGTATTGGTTTCAGAAATCTGGTCAGTGACATCTGACTCGCTCGCTAATGATATTTTCCCTGGAGTAAAATGATTCCAAAGGTCAGTTAGTGGATTAATACAAATTGTGTCTGTATCTAGGTAGAGTATTTTATCAAATTGTGATGCTAGAAGACGAAATATTTCGTAGCGTAGTGCCAACGGTTTTGCGAAACCGCTAGGGAATTCTATGTTGATGATGTTACACAGTCCAGCGAGTCGATCTAGTTGCAAATTTGTAAACAAGAAAATTTCTTCATCCTTTTTAAATTTATTAACTGAAATAAGTGACAATTCGAGTAGTTCAGCGTATCTTGGGTCCCCATAGAATGCATAATAAATTGCCTTCTTCATTTATTTTTTGAAATTTAGGTCGCACCCAATTTAAGGCAAGATGTATTTTAATCATGAAAATCAGTGTTTATTTATTAGTTCGAGAGGGATTTTGAAGTCTTGTGATATTCATAGTGCATCACCGATTTCAACGGTCTCTCACTTGTTAAATTATAATTGGGATAATCTTCAGCCCGGCTCTACGGTTTATGTCTGCTCGGATGCCATGGGAGAATTTCTGCAGGTGTTCGAGGGGATTCCACATCCTATTATTCTTGTTACTGGAGATTCTGATTTAGATGTACCAACACAAATTTTCGCCAGCTATGAAGAGTTTTTTACATTTATTGAAAATCCTAAAATCATTCATTGGTTTTCACAAAACGTTGTATTATCTCACCCAAAATTGTCTCAAATTCCCATCGGTCTCTATTACCATATTGTTCCCGTCGGGGACTCTGCGTGGGAGCAGCCTAAAATTTCTCCGCCCGATCAAGAGAAAGTTTTAAAAACCATCATTCAAGATTCGTTATCCTTATCTAAGCGTAAGGTTAAGGCTTATTCGAATTTTCATTTTTTAATGACCACTAAATATGGTGAAGATCGAATCAGGGCCAAGAGGCTTATTTCCCCTGATTTAATTGATTATGAGCCTCGTCGGGTGGATCGAGAAACAACATGGAAAAACCAGTCTAAATATGCTTTCGTGGTCTCACCTCATGGAAATGGTTTAGACTGTCATCGTACTTGGGAAGCCCTATCATTAGGCTGTATCCCCATTGTAAAAACATCTCCACTCGACTCGCTTTACGAAGGCCTGCCCGTCTACATTGTAAAAGATTGGAGCGATGTTACGGAGGAAAATTTACGCAAAGTCCTAAATGAATTCTCTCAACGTAAGTTCGATTTAAATCGTCTTACCCTGAAGTACTGGATGGGTAAAATTAATTCCAAAAAGATTTTTTAAATCCACTGATCTAAGAAAAGTTTTTTAGCGTCAGGCGTTGGAGTTTCTGCGAAATAAATAGCCATGCGTAACGCTGGTAGAAAATGCGGCGCTGGTTTTTCTTTGGTTTTCTGGCGAATCTCCTCGATGAGTGATTCGGCCGAACGACCGGATAATTGATCAATACGGTAATATCCACTATCCAGTAACTCACGCGCAACATCCACGGGGAAGCGTGGAATACGCATGAAGGGACTACAGACCGCTTCCCGACGTCGCTCCTCGGCCCGCAGTCGTTCTGATTCGTCCATTACAGACGCGCCAGAATCGCTTGCCCCATTTCCTTCGTGCCCACGGCTTTGCCACCACCTGCGATATCCGCAGTGCGAACGCCATCAGCGACGGTTTTTTCAACCGCTAGTTCGATGGCTTTAGCTTCTGCTTCTAATCCGAAGGAATGACGGAGCATGAGTGCAGCGGAAAGTACTTGGGCGCAAGGATTCGCTTTATCTTGTCCGGCAATATCTGGCGCGGTGCCACCCGAAGGCTCATAAAGTCCATAACCTTTACCGTGACGATTGATATCCATACCGAGTGAGGCGGAAGCCATCATGCCCAGTGATCCGCAAACAACGGCCATTTCATCGGAGAGAATATCGCCAAACATATTTTCGGTAAGAACGACGTCGAACTGTCCAGGACGAAGCACTAACTGCATCGCAGCGTTATCAATGTAGATGAACGCCAAAGTAATATCGGGTGCCTTTTCTTTAATACGTTCAGTAACCACTTTTCTCCAGAGAACGGAGGTTTCAAGAACGTTAGCTTTATCAACTAAAGTGATGTGTTTGCGGCGGGCACGTGCAGTCGCAATCGCAACATCCGTGATACGCTCAATTTCAGATTTACGATAAACCATCGTATCAATCGCTTCAATATCACCATCGGCTAAGGTGGTGGTTGATTTCGCACCGAAATAAAGTCCACCGGTGAGCTCACGAATGCAAACCATGTCGACGCCATTAGGAATGCGGTCAGGACGAATCGGTGAAGTCTCGATTAAATTTTTGAGTAGTAAACCTGGACGCACATTTGCGAAGAGACGGAAATGTTTTCGTAAGGGTAAAAGGGAGGCGCGCTCAGGTTGTTCTTTGGGAGGAAGTTTTTCCCACTTCGGTCCACCGACGGATCCGAATAAAATTGCATCGGCTTTACGACAGGCTTCGAGCGTTGAGTCGGGCAATGCCTTGCCGTGATTATCAATTCCTGCGCCACCGACGTCGTGCGTCGAATGCTCGAGCGTGTGCCCAGATTTCTTGAGTACAGCTTCGAGAACGGGCAAGGCTACAGCCATGACTTCAGGGCCGATGTAGTCGCCAGGCA
>JBAXUJ010000074.1:0-6053 GCA_037129735.1 Opitutia bacterium
AACCTATTCACTTTAGATAAAGAGGAGCAAACGAAGCGGATTATTAAAGCGATAGAGAATGAGCACGTGGATATGGTGGGCCACCTCACGGGACGCCTGCTTAATAAACGCGAGCCTTATGAAGTAGATATCGCAAAGATTATCGATGCTGCAGCGGCGAATGATACCATCATTGAATTAAATGCTAACCCCTGGAGATTGGATCTCGACTGGCGTTGGTGGCGTCGGGCCTCCGAAAAAGGCGTGCTGACCTCGATTAATCCAGACGCTCACGACATTGAACAACTAGCCTTTGCGGCGCATGGTGTGCGTATTGCTCGTAAGGGTTGGTTAACCAAAGAAAACGTTTTAAATACGCGTTCACTGCCCGAGGTTTTAAAGTGGCTGGGTCGTAAGTAAGGATACGGCTCGCCCTCGGTCTGATTTTTTGTCTAATTTCATATTATGTTACACGATAAGCGGAGACTCCTCCTCATCGCCGGTCCTTGTTCGTTAGAATCAGAATCCAATTGTCGCACCGTGGCGAAAGAGCTGAAGGCATTGTCTGCCCGCCTTCCGGAATTAAATATTATTTTTAAAGGTTCTTATGATAAAGCTAATCGCACCTCTTTGGGTGGCGATCGTGGTCCGGGAATGGAAGCGGGTTTAGAATTACTAAAACTCGTTAAAAAAGATTACGGCTTTGCCGTTTTAACAGACATCCACGGGCCCGAACACTGTGAGCCTGTGGGCAAGGTAGTAGATGTGTTACAAATTCCTGCATTCATGTGTCGCCAGACAGATTTACTGGTCGCCGCTGCAAAAACCGGAAAAGTAGTGAATGTTAAAAAGGGACAATTCCTTTCACCATTTGAAATGAAGTTTGTGGTCGATAAATTAAAGGGAGCTAACGCAGTGGAAATTTGGCAAACCGACCGTGGAACTACTTTTGGATATCAAAACCTCGTCGTGGATATGAGATCATTCCCCATCATGGCGAGCTACGGCTATCCCACGATTATGGATGCAACGCATGCTGTGCAGTTACCTGGTGCGGCCGGCGGAGCTTCGGGTGGTCAACGTGAGTATGTTCCAGTTTTAGCGAAAGCTGCCTTAGCAGCGGGCGCTGATGGATTGTTTATGGAAACACATCCAGATCCATCCAAGGCAATTTCTGACGGACCCAGCCAAGTACCCTTAGCCGAGTTCCCCGCATTAGTTGAATCGTGTCTGCGAATTTGGAAAGCAGCTCGAAACTAAATCTGCAAAAGTTTTTCGGCGGCTAGGCGATCGAATTTTCCGCGTGCATCGAGCGGAATTTTTTCGACAAAGATATAATTTTTAGGACGTGCGGCGGGTTCAAAAACCTCAACCGCCTTTTTAAGTGCGGCTGAATTATATTCGCTGGCGACGACACAGGCGACGACGCGTTGACCCCACTGAGCATCGATAACTCCAAACACACAAATGTCCTGTACGAGTCCGGTAGCCTTTAAAATTTCTTCCACGCGCGCGGGGTCGATTTTTTCGCCACCAGAATTAATAATTCGGTCACCACGACCAAAAATTTCTACAGACCCATCGGCATTAACGTGTCCAAGATCTCCCGTGGTATAAGGGTCGAAAAATTTTTCTCCGAGCCAATAGCCCAAACCACAGGCGGGAGAATGAATTCGGATATGATGATTAATTTCAGTAAACTTTACACCTGGGAGTGGGTATCCGCGAAGGGGTTCATCATTCCAAATTTTTTCGGGTGGACAGAAAGCACAGAGCGCAGCCGTTTCGGTCATTCCGTAACTAGCGTAGACGGGTAGATGATGATTCCGAATAGCGTCGACAACGGGTCGCGGCACGGCGGCTCCGCCTAACAAAATAACATTAAACTGTTTTAACCATTTTAAGCCCTCGGGGTGCTCAAGTATTCGAGAAATTTGAGTGTGAACTAACGAAGCTATTTTAGTGCCACCCGTGGGTAATTTAATTTCGGGTAGAGGCTGATTAGATACGAAACGTCCATCGTAGTGGCCATAGTTGCCGCCTGTAAATTGTGCACGCAGTACGGGCATCAATCCACTGACATGGTAGGGTGGAGTAAAACTCGCACCATGTAGAATAGGGCTAAGCCCTCTCGCCACTAACGCATCGCGTAATCCTAAAGCTGCCGCTTTGAGAGTTTTTGTGTTATGAATAACAAACTTAACTTTACCGCCGGTTCCGCCCGTTGGAATAAAAAGACAGTCCATCCACGCTTCGGGCCAATTTGCCGGAGCTGTACCATGCGGCACGAGATGGACTCCCTCGACGAGGGTATCTTTGGGAATGAGTTGGGCGGCACTTTTTAATTCAGCGGGACCCCAGTTCGGATTTCCTAAAAAAACTGGGCGACTATTAGAGTGCGCCGTAAGAACCTCTTCTAAATATTTCTTTGGATCCGAGTGGAAGACAGCAATCGATTTCATTTAAATTTCCTCCATAGTTCTAACCAGTCAAAATTAGATAACCCCTCGACGACTGGGCCCGACCGATGGCGATCCAAGCCGTCGTCCTTGAATTGGTTAAGGGTGTCGAATCCTACTGCGCCAACAGCTGGATCAAGATGAGCCAACCAAAGTGCGGCCTGACGACCAAAAGCAGTTTCAAAGACAGACGAATAAATAACTTTGTTGGGATGGGTTTTTCGCCAGGTCAAAAAAACATCCCAATCGCCCACCAGAGAGGGCTTTACGACCACCGGGCCGGCCCAACTAAACTTATCTGGAGAAATAAAAGATTCATCGAGAGCGACTTTTTTGGTGTCCAACCGATTGTACCCTGGATGATTAAAAGGCAGCGGCTGCTCAATGAATTCAACTTGATCCGAAGACAGCGCAAAATTTACCCATTGCTCTGCTTCTTCCTGGTTTAGACTTCCATTGGCATCTAAGCGAAAAATAATATTCTTAGGAGTCGCAGAGATTAAAGATTTAATATCAGGGAAAAAGGTTCGGGGAGAAATTTTAAGCTTAATTGTTTTAAAACCTTCAGCTATTTTTCTCTCAATATTTTCCACTGTAGGTTCGGAAACAAGACCGGCCCAGAAAGTTTTTTTATTAAAATTTGTGATTTCAGCCCAATGACGACAGGAGGAGAGTGCCGCCCGTAAACAAGGGAAGCCGCCGTCCAAGTCTTTTAAGTGTGCGTTTAATTTAAATAAATCTCCGCCGAAGGAATTAAGTAGATCAACACACTCAGAAATACTTTCTGTATTAAAATTCGGCCATGGGGCAATTTCACCAAAGCCAATCTCACCATTCATTTCGGTTTTGATTAAGACTCTTTCTACTTCTGTAAAACTGCCAGCTCCGGTGACAAATGGATGACGGAATTCTCGTCGCACCCTCAAAAACTCGTATTTTCCGTCATTCATACCCTTAAGTATCTTTAAATTTTGCCAGGGAGCAAAATCAATTTGCCACCCCAGTGAACGATGTTTAATACCCTTTGGGGAAACCGACACCTATGGCTTCCTCAAAAAACAAAAGTCGCGTTTCTCTCGATGAACGCTTCTTCCTCCCCGCCGATCCATTCTTTGCGGCTAATGCTGGGCTGGGTTTGACGTACGATGACGTCTCCTTGGCGACAAATTATTCTGAAGTTCTCCCGCGCATGACGCGCTTGGATTCATCCCTGTCTGACAGCATCAGTTTATCTCTCCCGATTGTGTCGTCCGACATGGACACTGTCACCGAACATCAAATGGCGATTGCGATGGCGCTTAATGGTGGTCTCGGTCTTCTGCATTATAATATGTCCTCGGCTGAACAAATTAAGGAAGTACGCCGAGTGAAGAATCACATTCACGGAATGATTGGTGATCCTGCCGTTGTTTCCCCTGAGCTGACCATTGCGGAAGTTCTCCACCGTATTGAAATGGAAGGATTAGCCTTCAGTACTTTTCCTGTAGTTTCCAAAGATAATACTCTCTTGGGTTTATTACCAGGAAGCACGGTCAAAGAAAGACACGGGAAGCGTAAAGTCGTCGAAGTGATGACGCCGCGCGACAAGGTCTTTGTAGTTTTTGAAAAAGATTTAGGCAAAGATCCGATCGCCAAAGCGGATCGACTGTTTTCTGAGAACGTCGGACAAAATAAACTCCTCGTGGTTGATGCCAAGAACCAGCTGAGAGGCCTGTTTACATTGAGTGATATCGAAAGAATTTCCGAAGAGTCGCGCGCTCATGTCCGTCCGACTCGTGATAGCGATTTCCGCTTACGCGTTGGTGTCGCCATTAACGTTCCACGTAATGCCGATGGGGAGGTGGATAAAAATACTCTTCTCAATCACGCCGCTGCACTTATCGAAGAGGGTGCCGACGCGTTGGCTATTTCTACCGCGCATGGTTTTACCAAAGGTGTTGGTGATGCTCTAAAATTATTAAGAAAACAATTTAAGGCTACGACGTTGATTGCTGGAAATGTAACTAGCGGAGCGGGCGTTGATTTCTTGGCCGCTGCTGGGGCTGATGCGATTAAGATTGGTCAGGGTCCTGGATCTATTTGTACCACGCGTATGGTCGCAGGCGTCGGCATTCCTCAATTAACCGCACTCTATGTTGCCTCACGTGCCGCCTCAAAAGCCGGCGTGAGAATTATTGCTGATGGTGGTATTTCTAAGAGTGGCGATATCGTTAAAGCGCTCACGCTTGCCGATGCGGTTATTCTCGGCGGACTACTCGCAGGCAGTCGCGAGGCTCCAGGCAAGTTAATGGAAATTAATGGCAAGACTTATAAAGAATATCGAGGCATGGGTTCACTGGAAGCGATGCGCAAGGGTTCGGCCACGCGCTATGGTCATTCTAATACATCTCCTAAACTCAATAAAATCGCCCCTGAAGGTATTGAGGCGCTGAAAGAAGTGACTGGGTCTGTTGATCAAGTCCTCGCTCCATTGGCAGGCGGAGTTCAGAGTGGTCTTGGATACTTGGGTGCAAAAAATCTAACTGAACACCGTGCCAATGCACGTTATATTAGAATTACTCCAGCGGGACAAAGAGAAGCTGCCCCGCATGATGTGATTGAAATTAAAGCCGGTTCGTAAGAGAATAAACTCTCTCATGAAGTATTTTATCATCTTTATACTGGGTGTCGCTATCGGCTCGCTGGCGACGATTGTTTCTCAGCCAACCTTCTCCTTTGTAGTAACCAATCTCCCTGCGAATACGCACAATACAAAACCTGATACGGTCATTGCAGCGCCCGTCGCCATATTGCCGCCACTTAAAAAAGAAGATGAAGCACCGGTGCCTGTATTAATAAAAGAGGATGAAGGTGCACCGCCACCCGTGATTGAAGATGTCGAAAACACCACGGTTAATTTACCACAGCTAGATTTCACAGCCATTAATGAGCGCCCTATTTTTTGGCCTAGTGCAGTAAAAGTTTTAGCGAATACCGAAGTTCCACTCTTAGAGAAGAACAAGAAAATTGCCGATCTTCCATTAGTCGCCGGTGATGTCTTACAACTTTCTAAAGTTTACGGAGATGGAAAATTGGAAGTGAGAGCAAAAAATCTTAAATTTGAAATCGATAGCAAATTAACAAACTTCGATATTCTTGTACGCGAAAAAATTAAAGACTTAGCGGCCCAAGGAAATAAGACCCTAGCTCCCTATGTCCGCCCAGGGGAAAACTATATTCCGCCGGCGAAGCCCAAGCTGGTGGCACCCGTTAAAAACACCACGCCAGCAACGACAAACTCATCAACGAAAAATGAGCCACTATCCGCTGCAGAGCCCGAAACATCAGAACCTGTAACAGAAACCAAAGGGCGTTCTTTAGATGATAAAATGAATGCGCTATTTACTCAGGGCTCTAATACTTCTGAAAAAGATAAAACTAAAACTAAGAATCCCAAAAAGTGAGTTCCGTAAAAATATATTCCTGGAATGTTAATGGCGTTAGATCCGCTCACGGTAAAGGGCTTACCGATTTTATTCATCAGCATGCCCCCGATGTGTTATGCTTACAGGAGACAAAGTGTGAAGCCGCTATCGCTAAAACCTTAGGACTCGATTTTCCTTATCAGTTTTGGCA
>JBAXUJ010000075.1:0-6038 GCA_037129735.1 Opitutia bacterium
CGTATGACATCAGGCTCTTAGGAATATCCTGCCGACTTTTTCCGTCTTACAAGTTCTTTATACCCTTTGGTCGCATCATCGAGATTACGGTAAGCTTTTTTGGATATCTTCGTTGAACTAATAGGGTGGGGTGTAATCCCACGATACAGTCGTTCAAGATCAGTAGTTCGTATCGTAACGGTCTTACCTGTGAGGACGATTTCCCATCGTTGATATCTGCTTCGACGCTGACCTGTTTTAAGTATTTTTTGCAACCGTCTGATTTGTCTGTATAAAGACATCAAGTAAAACCATAGTAAAAGTAGTATAAAAACAATTAGTTTATCAAGAATTGGTCGGCGCCCATTTCTTTAAATTGATCGGGTGAGTGGGTGAAGAGGATTACTTGGATGCCTTTGTCGGCGGCATGATTGAGCATGTGGTACACCTTGTTGAGGTTTTCTTGGTCGGTGTAGCTAAAGGTATCATCAAAGATGATAGGGAGCTGTCCACCGTGCGATGCACTTAGTACTTCAGCCATGGCTAGGCGTATGGAGGCGGAGAACTGTTCTTTGGCCCCTCCGCTCAGTTGATTAAAGGGAGTTCTTGAATTTTGACCTCTCTGGGGACGAACAAGAACGGGTTCGGTAAATTCACCGTCATTCTGGGTCATATCTATTAATGCATCCTGTCCGAAGATAATTTTGGCATAATCATTAATTTTATCAAGGAGCGGGCCGGTGAACGCCTTATTGAGTTCGGTCTGAGTTTCTTCAAAAGTATCGCCAAGTAGACGGATTGCTTCAGCTAGATTATTTTCACGATCAAAGTCCGTCTGTGCCGACTCGAGTTTAGCGCGTGCGCTTTCGAGTGCAACCTTAGGGTCTCCCGCTGCAAGGAGGCTAACTTTGCCGCGATTAGTGTCGGAGGCTGCGCGTGCCTCGGTGAGTGCATCCATCGATTTTTCAAGGCTAACTTTCTTCATCTTGATTTCACTACGAACCTGCTCAGGTGAAAGCTTTTTAAGTTCATCGGCCTGCATAATATATCGCAGCTCTAATTGTGCCTTGGAAGTTTCTCGAGCGGAAATCTTTTCTTCTAGTCCTGATAAATCAGTATGAATCAGAAGAATGCCTTTCATCTTACCTTCTTCCTTTTGGATTTCCAAATTAATCCCGGAGACTTCTTTAAGTTTCTCACGCTCGTTGGATTCAGCTTCATCAAATACTTTCTTGGCTGAATCATTGTAATCTCCTTTCAATTTCGCGTTTTGAATAGCATCTGAAACCGCTGTTGTGAGCTCAGCCTTATTTATGATCAATGCTGCCTCGTCTTCAATTTTGACATCTTTGGTGTCGGGATACTTGGCGACATATTGTATTAATTCATTACTTAGGTCTTTAAGTTTAGTTTTTATTTCATCCGTCGAGATTTTGCCGCGTTTCTGAGTGAGTAACTGGATTTCTTTTTTAATACCGTCAATCTTACCGATATTTATTTCCGCTTCAGCGAGAGTTTGAATTCCCAGCTTTCGGAATTCCGCGTCAACTTTTCCGCTTTCGGATGTTAATTTTTCACGTTGGGTAGCGATATCACCGTTTTTGGGGGAAATTCTAAGGGTGGTATCTTTACCGATTTGAATGATGGTGCTATTAACGATGATTTCACTTTTACCTTCGGCTAGCGGGTTACTATCGAGAAGAACTTGAGTGCTAGATTTTTCGACGAGAACACTGACACCCATGGCCTCAAGGCTGGCTTTTATTTTGCTTACTTCGTCGGTTAATTTCGCCAGCGCTGTAATTTGTTCGCGAGTAATAGCGGGTATACGCGCGAGATCACGATTTAGTGTATTAATTTTTTCGTCAATTTCCGCGGTAACTTTTAAGTCATCGTTCAGGCTCTTTTCCTTTTTGAGTAGTTCAATTTTATCGATACTAGATTGAACAAAGGTTGCCTTCTTTTGTAATTCATCTCGATCGGCGTAGGCCTTAATGGCAGCTTGAGTAGCGGCTAAGTGAATATTTTTACGATTAGTTGTTTCTTCTCTCAAGGTTCGAAGGTTGGCTTCAAATCCCTTAATATTATTCTTCAATTCTAAAATAGATTTTTGAATATCCTCGATTTCGTTTTTCTGGTTTTTGAGTAAGAGAATTTCATCATCTAAATTTTTAATATCCGATTTAATCGGTAAAATATCTCTTTCGATGACTTCGATTCTCTGAATCTCGGACTCGCGTTTTGCAAGGTCTTCCTTTAATTTTGTCTGAAGGGCTTTTTCGGCGCTAATTTTCTCTTCGGCAATTCGGATAGACTCTAGTATATTTTGGGTTTCTTCGTATTTGTTTTTATCATTTTCATACTTAACTTTAGCTTCTTTTAAACGGGCCAATGCTTGGGCAGCCAGACTGTCTATTTGTAGTCCTTTGGTGTTAAACATTTGATCACGTTTGCGTATGAAACCTTTAGCAATTTGTTGATCCTTGGGTGACTGCAGTACTGCCGAACCACCAATACGCTGCATTTCAGATAGCAGATCTTGATGCGGGTAAAGACCATTACTGACCGGATTATCCATGTTCTTGTCCTGCCAAGACCATAGGTGTGCCCACTGAGTTATGATTTCGCCTTTTTTGACATCAAGTTTAGTGTGGATGACCTTGGAAAGTTCTTCTTCCGCTTCGTCGTCGGTGTAGACGTGTTGATTTTCTATGCTAAACTTGGTCATTTGATCTTCAAGATAACGTTTAGTAAGGACATAGGTTTTTCCTTCCTGTTCGAATTTGAGTGTTATCAAAGGTTCGCCACCAAAATTCGACTGCATTTTGGTGTGAGTTTCGGTTTTGCCCTTTGATTTTAAAAAGAGTACACGGTGAATGGCTTCAGCAATGGTTGATTTACCGCATTCATTTCTTCCGCCGATGACCTGTAGTCTCGGAGAGAATTTAACTTCGATTTCTCGGTGGATACGATAGTTTTTAATAGTAAGACTGATGAGGCGCATGGCTTAAGATTGGTAGGTTGAGTAAAGCTCGCGTAGGGCGATGCGGGCTCGACTGGATTCAGCTGGGTTATTGACTAGTTGCACGAGTTTCTGTGCAACTGCTGCGATTAGCGGATTTTGTGCGTCGTTACACAGTGCACTAATTTCTTCATCGGTCGGGGCAATGGTCGTCTCATTTTTAAGTTTTAGACGAATGCTTCGTGCTTCGATACGTTCAATAAGTTTTTCAAGCTCGTTGGAGGCAGAAATACCGAGTGAACCCTTAAGATGAATTTTGATAAGGACTTTATCGGTGGATGCTAAATGCGCATCTATAATTTTGGATTCTAGTTGTGCGACTTCCTCGTCGTGGGTGAATTGATGTTCAAAGGAAACCCAATCAAGGATCGTGGTACGAGTTTGGGTGATAACAGGTTTTTCGCCTCTTGAAGCCACTACTTCGAGAATGTTGCCTGGGCGATTTTTTTCACCTTTGGGGAAGCGGTCGATTTCAGGTGTGCCCGAATACCATGCTTTGTCGGTTACATCAGTGGTGCCATGCCAATCACCCAATGCAATGTAATCGAAATCATCAGCTGCTATACGTTTGACATCGATTAAGTTCGATTCGCCGGGTGCATCATCTTCCTCGTCGGACGAAGATCCAAACCCTTGAACGGTACCGTGTGCTAGAATGATACGTGTTTTAGATGAGTGCTCAGTCGGGTGTACACTGGGGTCGCGTAGCCATGCCGTAAGGTCGGAGGTATCGCTTCTGCGGAGAAGAGGGCAGGGGTAGATCACCACGTCACCATGGATGACGAGGTCTCGGCTGAGAATAATTTTAACTAAGGGCGCCAGACGTTTCATTTCTCCCTGAAGAAAATTATTTTCCCAGAGACTGGCAGGGCCGCCGTGATCGTGATTTCCAGGAATGATGAACACGGGGACTTTCCATTTACCCATATAATCAAATGCCTTGGAGATATTGGGATTGGAGGGGGTGGTTGAATCGAACAGGTCGCCAGCGACGAGAACAAATTCAGCTTGATGTGCTTTGATGCGTTCGCCGATTTTTTCAAGCACATTGAATCTGGCCTGTGAGGCCTGACTCTTTTTATCTCCCTCAGTGCTGATACGTTCGTAAGGTTTCCCGAGCTGCCAGTCAGCCGTATGAATAAATCGTGTAGCCATGGGAGGACACTGACATCCGACCTAATTGTTAGCCAGTTAAATTTGATAATTTTATCTTAGAAACTACAAGAATTATGGAATCACTCGTAAACTTGTAATCCTCCAAAACTCGCAATGGGAGTTTTGCGAGGAGTCTTATGGAATTTGATTAAGATTCTTTATAAATTATCTTTAAGGCACCTCGTTGGTTGATATAAATAACAGCAATCTCTATGAGACATCTACTTTTATTGGGCTGGGCGCTTTTAAGTCTGACGAATTACTGTCGAGCGGAGAAATTATTTGATGCTGATTTTTATGGCAAAAAACTCACCGCCGAGGAAGTTGTTAAAATCAACAGGGGAAGATTACCTCACGGATGTATGATGGAGTACCGGGTGCGTTTTGGGGATTATATTGAGGCTAGAGAAATTGTTTTTGATAAGACCCTCGAGCAAAAATATCCGGATCAGTTGAAGATTATACAATCTGTACGCCAAAAACTTAGTAAGTTAATGATTAGCTATAGGGCGGTGATTAATTCTACTAATGCCGCGCTGGGTGCCCCGAGGCATTCTGACTTTGCTGATGATTTATACACTCAGCACTTTATCGAAGGTTTCGCCAAATATTTCCCTGATCAACTTTCTGAGTATAAACACCCACAATTATTTATTACCCGGTCAGACAGGATAAGTGCTCGGTTAAATACTTTGAAAATTAATGATTGGGTTTACAAAGCCTGCACTTCGGAGGATATACGATCTGCTAAGGATGAACTGGTAGTGACGAAATCGAATGTAATAAGAGAATGGAATGAACTACTAGTTTTATTAAATCGTTTGCCGACTCTTGTTGCTCAGAGAGTTTTGATTCACGTTGAGGATAGAATGTCTAGTGACGAACGTGATGGCTCTATGGAAGTGGCTGATTTTTATGAACGTAATCCTGGATTGCGCTAACCTAGCTGGCACGTGGGTTAGGTGATACGGTGATATGGGGAGTTGTGAAATTTAATTTAGTTAAAGAATTGTTTATCTTGGACGGAAAGAGTTGCTAAGATGGAGGTTGGGCTGTGTTATAAATTTAAACCAAAATAATAATTCCACTGATGATTGAAAGAGCTCAAAAAGGTTTTGTCGGCCTATTTACGGTCATTGGATTTATATTTAATATGCGAAATTTTAATAAAGATTGCCGTCGCTTCGAGGATCTTTTTTCAACCATTAGTAAGTCTCAGTCAGAATCTCATAGTAGGATTATCACTCTTTGCACGGAAGCCTTGAATGCTGAAGCTGCTCACGCTTTTGGGAGCATGTCTATTACGGAACTTAAAAAGTATGGCGCGAGTGTTCAGCCTCTCATTAACGCTGGATATACAACCATATATGATATCAATAACTCATCAGCCGAATCCCTGAAAACTTTGTATGGAATTGGTCCACTCAAGGCCCAAGCAATCATCAATGCCTTCCAACGATTGAAGGCTGAAGTTTACGGTAAAAAGTATCTTACCCTTAATCCCTATCAATTAACTAAAGAGGAAGTAAGTTTACTCAATGAAGTCGCCCGCTATGAGAAATTAAGAGCGGGGGCTCCGGTACTTATTAACGAGATTTTTAAAAGAAGAAAAGATTTTGAACACCCGCTTTTATGGATTAAAAACGAAAGTCGATTTCTCAAGGTTGTCTTAAGTTCTGATAAGCAGAAGCATGTCTTAGATTATGCGCACAATGTCGGTGTGCACGTGAATGAACTCTATAATTACGCCAATAAAAATTATCATCAGATTATACATTTGCCAGTCACAGGTCCGAATAATCCACAAACTAGATTCAAGGCTAACTCCGATTGGTTTTTCGCTATTCTGAATAAGATATCGCACGTTAATCGTCCAAAATAG
>JBAXUJ010000076.1:0-5908 GCA_037129735.1 Opitutia bacterium
AAAGAAACTCAGCGTGCTTCGGTTTCCATGTTACAGCGTCGCCTCAAACTCGGATACAACCGAGCCGCACGCATCATGGATATCTTGCATGATCGTGGCTACGTGGGACCTGAGAACGGTTCCAGCCCTCGCGAAATCCTAGGCAAGTAACTCTTAGTTTTTCTTGGTAGGACTGTCAGTGGGCACTGTGCCGTCGGTATTACTGGCCTTAGGCTTTTTGGCCGGCTTGGGTGCTGGTTCGTCGGTCGTGCTTGTATCTTCAGCGGGCTTCTTAGCTTTAGACTTTTTAATTTCTTTGGCTACGGTTGCAGCTCCGTCAGTCACCGCACCGACGGTTTGAGCATTGATCACGGATCCAGCGGGAGTGGATTTATCCGAGTCGGTTCCAATGGCTGATAATTTAGCAACCTCTTCGAGCGCGGCTTTAGCGGCATCGTTGGCTATCTGTGTAGCAGCATCGATTGAGTTGCCTACAAGGGAAGAGGGATCGGCATTATTGGCTGCAACGGCCGCTTCCTCGGTTGGTTTTGTTTTTTTAGATTTGGGAAGAGCGACCGACGCATCTTGGGGCGCATTCGGATCGGCTACGATCGTGGCGGTACTTTTCGAATTCTTTTTGGTCGGCGTCGCAGCGGGCGCAGCTGGGTCAGTTGCCGCCGCAGCAATAAAAAAGGTTAGGACGAATAAGTTCATAATAATAGAACACCTAAGAGTAGTGGAGGTTTCATGCTTTGTCTGGACAAAAACAAATAATAACACGCCGGGTATACCGAAAATGGCCTATTAGGGCTTCTATGGGCGCTATTCAGCGGTGGAGGAAATTTATTTGCCACCCGACCACCTCGAGACCAATTCATAGATATGGCTGAAATCAAAAATTTGTTCACTCAGAACAAAAACTGGTCAGAAGAAATTCGACGCAAGCAGCCTGATTTTTTCGAGATTCTTTCTAAGCAGCAAAGCCCAAGATACCTTTGGATTGGTTGTTCTGATAGCCGTGTTCCTGCGAATGAAATTGTAGGCCTACTACCGGGTGAATTATTTGTGCATCGCAATGTCGCCAATGTCGTTGTGCATTCTGACTTAAATTGTCTCTCCGTAGTGCAATACGCGGTCGAAGCTCTTAAAGTTGAGCATATCATTGTCTGTGGTCACTACGGATGCGGTGGTGTGCAGGCTGCGCTCGAGAGACGTAAATTAGGACTGATTGATAATTGGTTGCGTCACATTCGTGACGTCCATCACAAACACGCTCTTGCCGTTGAAAGCGTTTTAGGTCCAGCCAAGTTAGACACACTCTGTGAGCTTAACGTGGTCGAGCAGACTTTAAATATTTGCCAGACGAGTGTCGTTCAAGATGCCTGGGCGCGTGGACAAAAAATTCAAGTGCACGGATGGATTTACGGTTTGCGTGATGGTTTAATTAAAGATCTCGGTATGAACGTAGATTCGGTGGAAAGTATTACACCGACTTACGGTAAGGTTTTAGCACGCTACCACGCTAAGAAGTAATCACTAGGGCTTTCGTGTAATTGATTTAATCGACCAAAGTTTTTTGGTCGTGAGATGATTTCTGAAGACCGTCCGCGTGAGCGACTAACCCGACTCGGTCCACGCGCACTGATGGACGCTGAACTCTTTGAATTATTGATTGGTGCTGGCTCGCGTGGCTTTTCCGCTCAACAAGTTTCGCATGCCTTGATTGAGCAGGCCGGAAGTTTGGCGGAGATGGCTCGATGGGAGACTGCTGACTTCGAGCGTGTACATGGACTCGGTCCAGCGAAGGCAGCTGAGTTGGCTGCGGCGATGGAGTTGGCTCGGCGCATACGTGAGCGTGATCACGATCCTGGAGATAAATTAGATACACCCATAAAAGTTTGGACGAGACTTGAGCCATTATCATCCAGTCTCTCCGTTGAAAAATGTTGGGTGCTTTGTTTGAATCGACGGAACCGACTCATCACGATTCAAGAAGTCAGTTCAGGCACCGCGACCAGTTCGTTGCTTCATCCGCGCGAAGTGTTTCGTCAGGCCCTTCGCTACGGCGCGCCCGCTGCGATTGTGGCACATAATCATCCGAGTGGTGACCCATCGCCTAGTTCGGCCGATCGTGCGGTGACGCGACAGCTGGTGGAGGCGGGAAGGGTGATTGGAGTCGAACTCCTTGATCACGTGATTATTGGTCGCCCGGAATCAGACCCTCTAGGGAAGGGTTGGTTTAGTTTTGGTGAAGCCGGACTGATTTAAAAAGGATCCCCCGCCTGTGCCGATTCCGATTGGAGCTCCAGTTGATCCTGGATTTAGGTGGGCGGTACATTGCCACGGCTCGGACGAGGCCGGTCGGGTTACACCTCCCGTATATTATGTTCGTAGGGTACGGAGGCTGCCGCGGGTGTCGAACACTGCAGGGGAGTTATAACGTCCACAGAATTTTCAAAAATGCAAGCCGACTCCCTCGTTAAATGAAACGGGCCGTACTTGCGTACGGCCCGGGCTATGGCAGCCAACAACGATAAATTACTCTGGGGTACTTTCGCTGGCACCTAAGGTCATACCGCCAACGACTTGGACTTTCTCGAGAATGATTTTTTGTAACTCATCGAGTACCTTAGGATTTTTCGCGAGGTGGTCTTTAGCGGCTTCACGGCCTTGGCCGATGAGCTGACCATTGTAAGCGATCCATGCACCTTTCTTTTCCAGAATCTTGTGTTCGATACCGAGATCTAAAACAGAACCCGTGCGAGAGATGCCTTCGTTATACATGATGTCGAATTCGCATTCAGTGAATGGAGGAGCAACTTTGTTTTTAACGACTTTAACTTTGGTGCGGTTGCCGATGACTTTACCGGTAGGCTCTTTGATTTGTCCGATACGGCGAATATCGATTCGAACGGAAGAGAAGAACTTGAGTGCGCGACCACCAGGAGTGGTTTCTGGGCTACCGAACATCACGCCGATTTTTTCACGGATTTGGTTAGTGAAAATAACCACGCAATTAGTACGGCTGATGGCGGCGGTGAGGCGGCGCATTGCTTGACTCATCATACGAGCTTGAACGCCCACGGTGGAATCGCCCATTTGGCCGTCTAATTCTTGCTTTGAAACTAGAGCAGCTACGGAGTCGATGACGATCACATCAACAGCGCCCGAACGAATTAAAGTTTCGGCAATATTGAGAGCGTCTTCACCGGACTCAGGTTGGGACACTAAAAGATTATCTAAATCTACACCGACTACTTTTGAATAGCGTGGATCGAGAGCGTGTTCGACGTCTACGAAAACAGCGTTACCACCTTGGCGTTGGATTTCGGCGATGATGGAAAGACAGAGCGTGGTTTTACCCGATGACTCTGGTCCGAAGATTTCGACAATACGACCGCGAGGCAGTCCGCCTACGCCTAGAGCGAGGTCGATGGCTACCGAGCCGGTCGACACGGTTGATACCTGCATCTTGGTTGCGTCACCCATGCGCATCAGGGTGCCGTCGCCGTACTGTTTGTTGATAGCTGAGAGGGCGAGATCGAGAGTCTTGCGCTCGGAGGATTGAACGGCCGCTTTTTCTTTGGCGGTGGAGTCGGTCTTAGTAGTAGACATAGGGTTAATTAGATTGGGCTACGGTGAGACTATTTAGGACGATGGCAAGCAAAAATGAACATTTGTTCACTATATTATTTAGCCCAGGTAAATCTAGGGTTAGAACGTAAATAAATCCTCTAACCAGCCCTTTTCCTCGGTTTTTTCCTCAGAATCGGACTTCTTGGGGGCTGGTGGGGTCGCACCTTTACCCTTTGGAACATCGCGATGGGTTAAGGTGAGAAGCTTTGCTTTTTCGGCGTCATAAACCGCCAGTTTTCCGAATCCCCTGGTCATGAGTTTTCCGGCAATTTGATCACGTACCCGTTGGGCTATTTTGGCGCCGCTAGGGCTATCGCAACCGAGTACTACCGCGATGACTCGATGGTTATTGTTGCGGGCGGTGGTGACAATCGAGGCATTGGCCGCGACGGTCCATCCGGTTTTAAATCCATCGCACCCAGGGTAGGAGTTTAGAAGGTGATTGTGATTATTTAGCTGAACGCATTTTAGTCCCGGGCGAAAATTAAATTCTTTGCAGCTGGTAAACGTGAAGGCGTCTTTAAGGGTAGTTAGCTGTACGCAGAGTTTAGCTAAGTCGCGAGCGGTGGTGGTGTCATGGGGCCCGGCTCCATAAGTTAGACCATGAGGAGAAACGAAGTGAGTATTCGTCATGCCTAGTTCTTTAGCACGCGTGTTCATTCGCTCGACGAATTCTTTAACCGTAGGTGCGCGCGTGAGTGCGAGGGCAACCGCGGAATCATTCGCTGAATGCAACATGAGCGCGTATAATAAATCTTTGACGGTGAATTCTTCGCCGACGGCTAACCATACTTGCGATCCGCCGATTTGAGTAGCTTCTTTACTTATTTTAACGAGTGAGTTGAGGTTTAATTGCTGATCGCGAGCGTCTTCTAAAATCAGCAGAAACGTCATCAGTTTAGTCACACTGGCTGGATGGCCCAGGCCGTCGGCAGTGGATTCGGATAAAACCGTCCCCGTGTCAGCGTCCACGCAAATGGTGCCATTATAAGTGGCTCCTAGTTCCGAGTATTTATCTTCCGCCGCCCGCCCACTATTCAAAATAAAAAATAGAAGGCTCGTGAGAAGGAGTCGGTGCACGGTTTTATTGCTTGCGACTCAGGAGTTTTCGGCAAGACCAATTCTTGATAAATTGTTAATGAAAATATTTTTATTAAGACATGCACATGCCGAGCCCGGTGAGATTGATTCGGTTCGTCCACTGTCGTCCAAAGGAAATAAGCAAATGAAAGGACTCTCATCGAAATACGTGGAGAGAATTTTGGAAGAAGTGTTGTTGGTGGAACATAGTCCGTACCTGCGTGCGACTCAGACCGCACAATCGCTCAAAAAATACGGTAAAGGTCTCACCCTTAAGAAACTATCGGGAATTTTGCCCGACGATAATTACCGTCGCACCGCCTTGATGTTGGCCAAAACAACGAAGCCACGATTTTTGGTGGGCCATAATCCACACCTCACGGGTTTGGTGGGTTTATTATTGGGATTACGGGCGGGTGAAGAGGGGGTGCGTTTTCGCAAGGCAGGATTGATGGCCCTCGAAAGATTAACTTTGCCGACCGATGGACACCCATACGGTCGCTGGAGATTACTTTGGTACATCATTCCCGATTAAAATGACAAGGTTCTGGGCTGACTTACGCCGTTCATCGCTTTAACCCTAGAGCATGTCGACGCGCCACCGCTTCATTTGGATTATTGTAGGGGTGACACATCTAGCGCTGATGGCCGGCTTGGTAGTGAGCGATCAGGGATTATTTGGGAGCCGCCGAGTTAATGCAGAAAACTTTGTGACGGTTTCTTTAGTTAACGAAATCAACTCTGAGCCTGTTTCAACGAATTCTGCCCCGAAGTCTTCCGAAAATTTATCTTCGGCGAACTCGGTTTCAGTGGAAACTAAAATTAGTTTGCCGGTAGACTCAACTACAGTGCCTGCAGTGCGCCATCCATCATCCATCTACACTCCGCCCATGTTTTTAGTGCGTGAGAACCCTCAATATCCAGCGGATGCATTGAGTGAGAGTCGCCAAGGAAAAGTGGTGGTGAAAGTTTTTATTTCAGCTCAAGGAAAAGTGGAGTCGACCCAGATTTTGGAAAGTTCGGGCTCATCGGTTTTAGATCAAGCTGCCGAGTTAGCGGCGCGGTCATCGCAGTTTAATCCGGCTGAACGCGATCATCAGCCAATCAGCGCTGAGGCTACGGCTACGTATCGCTTCGAGTTACGTTAATTAACTTTTTGGTAATTTTTATCTTCACCTAAAAGAAGATCTTTCAGGTGAGTCCAATCGGCTTC